>JAQYVU010000088.1 GCA_030145385.1 Desulfococcaceae bacterium | reverse complement strand
TCCGGAACCATATTGGGAGATGACACCGGAAACGTCACCCTGGTTGCCTATGCCGGAGACATTGACTCATCGGATTTTTCCGGCCTGGATTTTGACGAGGTGATCGGATTTACAACAGTGAATAAAAAAGCGGCCACCCTCGACTATACCCTGAATATTCTGCCTTACGGCAAAAATGTACCCATAGAAAATGTGCAGATTTTTGCCTTGCTGGATGCCAACAACAATGATGTGGTGGATGCAGGAGATCGAATCGGTTTTTATGGAAAAAGAGATGACTTTTCAACCCTGCTGACAATTGATGACGGGTCGTCTTTGACAGATATTGACATAGAGTTTAAATTTGATGTTCAAGAACCGTGCAAAGTGGAAATGAGCCTGTCCGGCGACTTTACACTGCCGGAGGATTATACAGAAGATTCACCGCCGGTTTATATCGCCATATTTGACGGCAGCGACCCGGAAGGGGTTTTAGATGATCCGTTTGGATCTATTCTGTATTTCGCCAAAGTACCGGGCGGAGAAACGGATTTTTTATACAATTTATCCGATACCGGCCTGTGTCCGGATGATGAAATCATGGTGATCGGCTTATGGGACGTTGATTTCGAAGGCGGTTTCCCGAATTTTACAACCGGTGATTTTATCGGTATCTATATTGAGGAAGGTAAAATATCGCCGACTGTTCAGCTTGACGCCGGGAATAACAGCGGATTTCATATTGATATCAGCCGGGAAGTTTTTGACTATGAGGCCGCCATATCCGGCACCATATTAGGCAATGATTCCGGCAACGTGATTCTTGTGGCATATGCAGGAGATATCCTGTCTTCTGATTTTTCAAGCCTGGATTTTAACGAGGTGATCGGATTTACAACGGTGAATAAAAAAGATTCATCCCTCGACTATACGCTGAATATTTTGCCTTACGGCAAAAATGTGCCCATCGAAAATGTGCAGGTGTTTGCGTTGCTGGATGCCAACAGCAGCGGAACTGTGGATAGCGGTGACAGAATCGGTTTTTACAGCGTTGGAGATGAATATTCGACTTTGTTGACGATCGATGACCAGTCGGTACTGACAGATATTGATATCGAATTTTCTTTTGATGTTCAGGAACCGTCCGGGATTGATATGTCGATTGCCGGGGCTTTTTCGGTTGGCGATGATTATCTGCGAGGTGAGGCACCCATCTATGTGCTGGTGTTTGATTCGGATAACCCTTCAGAAATATTAAATGATCCATTTCCTGTTTTAAAATATTTCTATAAAATGCCGGAAGATGATCTTTATTTTGACATTGATCTGTCGACAACGGATCTGGTCCCCGGTGATTCCGTGATTGTCGCCGCATTATGGGACCGCGATTTTGACGGTGGGTTCCCGAATCCTACCAAAGGAGATAAACTGGGGCTGGTGATCAACAAGGAAACATACCAGTTCACCACAAAACTGAATTACGGGAAAAATATCATTCCTCCCGCAGGGTATGATTTTAAAATCAACAAGAATATTTATGATTTTGCAGCAGGTATTGATTATGCGATAGAATTGAGCGATGTGGGGAGTTTTGATTCGGAAAGGGCCCAGTTGCTCGTGCTGGCGATTCATGTGGAAGGTGTTGCCATCAATATATCGCTGGCCGGTAAAATAGAGTTGGATATTGATGTGGATTATTTGCTGGGCATCGATATTTTATCTCCGGTTGAATATGATTATATCGGAATCGGGGACCGTACCGACCCGGCCCGGCCCAGAAAACTGCCCATACTCACCGCCATCTATGATCAGGTCGTTATATGGGAAAATAACCGGCCGCCGGAACCTTTAATCAAGGGGATTGATCATGGTGAAGATACCGAGAGAACCGCTTACCTTGTTGCTATTCTGGATAAAAATGGAAACGGCGAATTGGATGGTGATGATGAAATCGGGTATTACGGAGATTTCCTGGTCGAAGTACTGGATGATTACCTTTCGGTGGATATTCCCTGGCTGGGTGACATTATCATCCCGGATTCATTTATTGGATCACTTCAATTTCCCACACCGATTAAAAGGATCTTAAACGGAAGAAATCAGGAAGTACGGGAAGACGGTTCCACTGGACCATACTGGATTTCAAATTTTATTGAAAATTTTTAGTGCTTTTCATCTGAGCCAATCTATCCCTCCCCGCTCGATAGGTTCAATACTTTATACCCGCAAGACACAGTTATTAGCTAAAATTGTTGACAGCCGATACTGAATTCTTTAGATAACATAAATTATATAACGTTCGTTTTATAATCTTTGATTTCTGATTCATTCCCCTTTGAAAGGAGTTGTGAAATGAGATTCTTCAGGTTTTTTTCAAGTCTTGCCGTTCTTTTCTTATTTGCATTAACAAGCGGATGCAACACCACAAAAATTATGGTGGATTCCATGGATCCGTTGATGGAAAATATGAACGCAGCGGTTAATAAGCACACGGATGTGGCGCTGGTGAAGGCTGCCATGCCGGCCGCCCTGATTCAGCTCGACGGGATGATTGAAGCGTCTCCTGACAACACAAAGCTTCTGGTTCGAACCGCTGAAGGGTATAATGGGTACAGTTTTGTTTTTGTGGAAGGCAAAGATAATGAGCGGGCGATGAAATTATATTATCGGGCGTTTCAATACGGCTTGAGGGCATTAAAGCAAAAAGAGAAATTTGCCGAAGCGTTTGACGGCCGGATTGATGAGTTTACAGCCAGTCTGGATGTGTTTGGCAAAAAAGATGTGCCGGCGTTATTCTGGACAGCCAGTTCCTGGCTGAGCTGGGCCGGATTAAATGTGGATGACCCGGAAATTTTTTTGGCGCTGCCGAAAATAAAGGTCATGCTGAAACGATGTTTGGAACTGGACGAAGCCTACAAGTATGGGATGGCCCACACAGTCCTTGGGGCTTTGTATGCCACCCGGCCTGTTGCGCATGGGGGCAAACCCGAAATGGCAAAAGCGGAATTCGATCGGGCATTTGAAATCTCCCAGCGCAAGCTGTTGTTGTTTCAGTTGATGTATGCCCGGTACTATACTTACCAGATCCAGGACCGCGCGTTGTTTATCTCTACATTAAATGAAGTGATTGATGCGCCGGACGATTTGTTGCCGGAGATGGGGTTTGCTAATGCGGCGGCCAAGAAAAAAGCAAAAATGCTCTTAAAGGATGTGGATAATATATTTTAGGAAAGGCGGAATGACTATGAAAAAAAGCTATATCGTTTTGGGTATCATGTTAACGGCTCTTCTGTTCGTGTCGACTTCGGTCTTTGCTGAAAAGGCACCCAGGGTAATGTTTAAGATGGCCACCATCGCCCCCAGAGGGTCATTCATGACGCAAGTGATTGACGAAATGGATGCAGACATCAGGCTGCAGACAAATAACGAAGTCGGTGTGAAATTGTATTATGGCGGTGTCCAGGGTGATGAAGAAGATGTGCTGCGGAAAATCAGGATGGGGCAGCTTCATGGCGGGACCTTTACAGGACATGGCCTGGGGAAGATTGTACCGGAAGTAAGGGTTTCTGAACTTCCTTTTGTTTTTCAGAATTATGATGAAGTGGATTATGTCAGACAGCAATTAAGAGACTATATGACCCGGCAGTTTGAAGAAAAAGGCTATATCGTTCTCGGGTGGAATGAAATCGGCTTTGTTTATACGTATTCAAAAGTTCCCATTACATCTCTTGAAGTCGCACAAGCCCAGAAATGGTGGCAGTGGGAAGGTGATCCATTAAGCAGGGCCATGTATGATGCGCTGGGCATCACACCGATTCCTTTATCGATTACGGATGTCATGACATCGCTGTCAACCAAGCTTATTGATACGGCCGGTATAACCCCCTATGGCGCAGTGGCGTATCACTGGTATGAGCGGTTTGAATATATGAGTGAATATCCGGTAACCAATGTGCAGGGGGCAACCATCGTGTCAAAAAAAATCTGGGATAAAGTCTCTCCTGAAAACCAGAAGAAGATCAAAGGGATCTGCCAGCCGTATTTTGATCGACTCAGTGCGCATACGCGGGTACAGGATCAAAAATCAATCGCGGTGTTAAAAAAATCCGGCCTCAAGATTGCCCCGTTTGATGCCGACGGTACGACAAAGCAGCTTGACTTTATACTCTCTATATCTAAAAAGGCGCGGGAAAACCTGGTCGGCGAGTTGTATTCGCAGGAACTTTTAGACAGAACCCTTTCCCTTTTGGAAGATTATCGAAAACTTCACCCGGACAGTCATGTCCAGAGAATAAGGTAGATTTTGACATGCAATGTCTTAAATGCGGGAATGATTTTGATTATATGTATGAATGCCCCATCTGTTCGGAAGTCTGGCGGGAAAGCGGGAAATTCAACAGGGTATTTACAAAGGTTGAGGACATCTTGCTCGAGTTGTTTTTAGGTGCCATGGTTCTGACGGTGCTGCTGCAGATACTTATGAGAAATCTTTTCCAGTCCGGTATTTCCGGCGGAGATGACCTGATCAGGCATCTGGTTTTGTGGGTCGCATTTTTCGGTGCCGGAATTGCGACCCGGAGCAACTCTCATGTCAGGATTGACGTGCTCACACACCTGGTTAAGGGTCGTGTACGAGAATATAAGGATATCATAATCAATCTTTTTTCCTTTGTTGTATGTCTTATCCTGATGATTGCATCCTGTCAGTTTGTTTTTATCGAATACCAGGCCCATGGGCATTCCCAGTTTCTGAATCTGCCGGTGTGGACCATGGAAATTGTAATGCCGCTGGGTTATCTGATTATTGCCATTCGTTTTGCCCATAACAGCTTATCCGGATTGCAAAAGATTCTCAGGGAGAAGACAAAGTGATTGCAGCGCTGATCGGAATCATCACCTTGATGGCCCTTTTGGGGGCACCTGTATTTGTTGTTATTTCCGCCTTTGCCATGGTGGGGTTTTATTTTACGGATATCCCCTTTGCGGCCCTGGTGGTCGACACCTATAACAAGTTTGCCAACAATCCGGTTTTATACACCATTCCGCTGTTTACATTTGCCGGGTTTATTTTAGCGGAAAGCCGGGCATCTGTTCGTATTGTTAATTTTTCCCGGGCGATTCTGGGGTGGCTGCCGGGGGGATTTGCGATTGTGGCACTGGCGGCTTGTGCTTTTTTTACCGCATTTACCGGAGCATCCGGAGTCACCATTATTGCCCTGGGCGGTCTTTTATACCCGGCGCTGATCAAGGAAAAATACCCGGAACGGTTTTCTCTGGGATTGATGACATCATCCGGCAGTCTGGGTCTCCTGTTCCCGCCCAGTCTTCCGATTATTATTTTCGGTGTGATCGGTGAAACGAGTATTAATCAATTGTTTGTTGCCGGATTTATTCCCGGTATGCTGTTGATTCTGCTGCTGGGCATGTACAGTACCTTTATCGGATTTCGGGCAAAGGTGGTCAAAGAAAAAATATCGTTTCAGCATATCATCCAGGCAACGTATGAGGCAAAGTGGGAACTGATCATTCCGTTTATTGTCGCTGCCGGCATTTACGGCGGATATGTGACACTGGGTGAAATGGCCACGTTAATCGTTGTTTATGCCTTGATCGTTGAAGTGCTCATTCACAGAGAAATTAAAATTCGTCATTTACCGGTGATCATGAACCAGAGCATGGTCCTTGTGGGCGGGATTCTCATAATAATGGGCGCAGCCCTTGCCCTGACAAACTTCATGATTGACGCCCAGGTGCCGATGATTATTCTCGATTCCATGCAGGATGTCTTTAAATCTAAATGGATGTTTCTGATCGGGCTCAATATATTTTTACTGCTGGTCGGATGCGTCATGGATATCTATTCAGCGCTGCTGGTGGTCGTACCCCTGATTATGCCCATTGCCGTCAGTTACGGTATTCATCCGGTGCATCTGGGAATTATATTTTTAACCAATATGGAAATCGGCTATTCAACACCGCCGGTGGGCATGAATCTGTTTATTGCGGCTTTCAGGTTTAACAAACCCGTGCTTGCGCTTTACCTGTCGGCCATTCCGTTTTTAATTATCTTGCTAATCGGTTTGATGATGATTACGTACATTCCGGAATTGAGCCTTGGCTTGATTACAAAATTCGGTATTAATTAAATTTATATTTACAGGTATTTACGATAAAAAATATTATGGCAAGACGCAAAAGATTTATAATTGAGGATATCCTTGAAGCCGCATTCCAGATTGTGCGCAAAAGCGGCATTAAAAATTTAACCGCCCGCGCCATTGCGCAGGAATTGAAATCCTCCACCATGCCCATTTATACGTGTGTGAAATCGATGCGGGAAGTGGAAGAGTCGGTGGTGAAACGGGCGTGGCTGGTTTTGCAGGACTATCAGGGCAAATCCTGGACCGGGGATGCCTATATTGACATGGGGCTGGGATATGTCCTGTTTTCAAAAGAGGAAAAATTTCTTTTTAAATGCATTCATGATGAATCTTATGAAGAGATCAATACCCGGTATAGTGAGAGAAATATTAAAATCAATTTAGAAAAGCTGGATAACAATCCCATGTTTAAAAATTTATCAAAGGACATTGCTGAAAAAGTACTTTTTCATGGATTTTTATTCAGTCATGGTTTCGCCAGCCTTTTAAACAGCGGGATGAGTCTAAATGTCCGGTCGTTAGGCTCTGAAAAGTCGATTATTGAACTTTTTAAAGAAGCATCGGAATTTTCATGGAATGGCCTGAAATCAGTCATTGAATGATGTCATTTTCATTTCATGTATATTTCCGGCCTTCGGTTTGGCAGAAAATATCTCATTTTATGGGACCGTACTTTTTTCAGGTCCTGTGCTTTTAAATCCGCAATGATCATATGTTCATCAGTCCCCGTATACGATTGAATAATTTCACCGGCCGGGCTCAGGGCCACAGCGACGCCTGGAAAGGAAAGGCCCTGGCCATTTTCCCCGCATTGATTGCATGCAATGATAAACAGGCCGTTATCATATGCTCTTGCCGGGAGGTGACGCATCCAGGATTTGATCTTTTCTTTTGATATGGTTTGCGGTGAAGCATGGGGAATAAAAATCATATCCGCGCCCTTGAGGGCCATTTCAGTCGAAAGATCCGGGAAATGGGCATCATAGCAGAGCTGAATGCCGAATTTAACGCCGTGGTCCTCAAACACCGGGATGGAATTCC
The DNA here is from genome assembly GCA_030145385.1 of Desulfococcaceae bacterium. GTDB lineage: Bacteria > Desulfobacterota > Desulfobacteria > Desulfobacterales > Desulfosalsimonadaceae > SURF-3. The sequence continues at coordinate 13,758 of JAQYVU010000088.1, read as the reverse complement.
CTGAAGTAAAAAGCTCTTTTTCGGAAGGCCCTAAATGCACTTTCCTGTATAATCCTTTGATCCCTTCCGGTGTAATGACCACATGCGTAGCATATACGTGCCCGTTTGAATCTGTTTCCGCCAGACCGGCCAGTATGGTGATTTTAAAAATTTTGGCAAGTTTCTCAAGGTAATCGGTTGACGGGCCGGGGACCGGTTCAGCCGCTTTGATGATTTCTTTTCGGACATGGTAACCGGTAATCGATAATTCCGGAAAACAGACAATGGACGTTTTTTTTTCGGATGCCTTTTTTATCCATTCTTGCATCCGGTCAAGGTTATTGCCGGTTTTTCCGACGCCGGCATTGGAAACCACCGCAGCAATGCGAATATTTTTCATTTTTTTATAAATTAAAATGAGCTTTAATTTTAAAAACATGGGTCGCCGGAAGATTGAGAATGTCGGTGACTCCTGTTTTTAAAGATATTTCAGCCAGATATTTTTCAATTAATTCCATTGAAGAGGCAATAAAGGTAAACCAGACATTGTAATCGTTTTCCCGGACATAATTATGCGTTACCCCGGTGTAACGGTTGACCTCTTTGGCAAAGGTTTCGATTTTATCTTCCGGAACTTTCCCGGCACACAAGGTACTGACATAGCCAAGTTTTCCCGGGACAAAATTGCCGCCGATTCGCCGGACAATACCGGTTGATTTCAGCTGTTGAACCCGGTTGATTACTTCATCTTCGGAAATTGAAAATTCATCGGCAATAACAGAATATGGCCGGGAAGACACGGGAAAGTCTGATTGTATCCGATTGAGTATCGCTTTATCTGTTGCGTCCATTATTATTTAGTCTTTTATAAATTTAATATTAACATGCCGTGTCCGCGGGCCGTCAAACTCACAGAAATACACACCTTGCCAGGTTCCTAAAGCCAGTTTTCCGTTTTCAACGGCAATTACTTCAGAAACGCCCACAATTGATGATTTAACATGAGCCGGTGAATTACCTTCCAGATGTTCGTAATCCAGTTCCCAAGGGATCACTTTGTTTAACACGTTTAACATATCGGATTTGACCGACGGGTCGGCATTTTCGTTGATGGTTATTGCCGCAGTGGTGTGAGGAACAAATATAAAGCACAGACCGCTGTCAATGCCTTGATTCTGGAGTTTATTCTGAATTTCAGATGTGATATCGATGAATTGTGTTTTATCCCGTGACATGACAGTCAGCTTCATCGTTGTCTCCTGAACATTTGCCTGAAGGGGATGTCATTGATATTTGAATTATTGGAGAAATATGCCGGAGGCGGCATCCCCGATTGTTTTAAATTCAAAAAGAAGTTATTACCTATTTGTAAAAAAGAACATTAAACGTAAAAAGCCCTGCTGGATCAGCAGGGCTTTTTATATAACCATAAGTAGAGAAATCTTATTTATTATACACAGCCGGTCGGTTTCGGTAAGCCAGCCATTTTACAAGCTCCTTTGCCCGGTCCTGACGGAAACAGTTCATAAATGTGTTTCAGTTTGAAACCGGTAAGCTTGGAAAGAATTCGAACCATCGGTGCAATACCGTTTTTCTTGTAGTAATCCTGTAAAACATTGATGACTTTCCAGTGTTCTTCAGTTAATTCATCAATACCTTCTTCTTTTTTTACCAATTGTACCCAAGATTCGTTATATGTTGAAAAATCTTCGATGAATCCATCTTCGTCAACATTAAATGTGTGACCTTCAAATTCTACTGATGCCATGGAATATTCCTCCTTTAAAAATTAATACAAATATTGTTTGGCTTATCTCTTGCCTATTATTCATAGATATTACAGTAAATAAATCAGATATCTGAAAATAAATTTATTGTCAATATCAAAATTATGAAATTTATCTCATAACTTTGATGTCTCATAATGCCTTATTATAACAACAACTAAAAATTTAATATTCTTTCGGCATTTCATTGAGTTGTGAAAGGGTAAAGACAGGTCCGTCCTTGCAGACAAGATCCTTGCCAATATTACACCGTCCGCAGATGCCAATACCGCATTTCATTCTGTTTTCCAGTGACATGATGATATTATCATGGCTGTAACCCAGGTTATCTAAAACCGGCTGGGTAAATTTAATCATAATCGGCGGCCCGCAAACGATTGCATATGTGTCATCATTTCCGGGAGGCGCTTTTTGTTCCGTAATCGTGGGCACAAACCCGGTCAGAAATTTCCAGTCCGGATCATCTGTTCCGTCAACTGTGATATTCATGTTGATATCATCGCGGTCCGCCCAGGCGGCAAGTTCATCCTTGTATAAAAGCATGCCCGGAGAGCGTGCCCCGTAAATCACATGAATATCTTTGAATTTGGGACGATTGGCCGGATCCAGGATACTGATGATGGATGACCGCAACGTGGTGAACGCGAAGCCGCCGCCGATGATGACGATGTTTTTTCCCTCAAGTGTCTTCCAGGGAAACGGATGTCCCAACGGACCCCGAACACCCATGATATCACCTTCTTTCATGGCATGAAGGTATGATGTGACTTTTCCGGTCTTGAACACGGTAAATTTGATAAATCCTTTTTCCATGGGAGAAGAAGCAATACCAATGGGAATTTCACCCAGGCCTGGAATCGAAAGTTCTCCAAACTGACCGGATTCATATGCGAATTTTTCTTCATCTTCCGGATTCAGAAAAACAAATTTAAATGTTTTTAAACTTTTATCTTCGGTTTCGGTAATAATTTCATCAATGCGAACCGGATATGGTAAATATGGATTTTGCACTTATAACCCCCCTTTAGCTAAGACGATGGCGTTTCACAAACGCAGTTTGCGGCGTCATAGCTGTTCATTTTGTTGCATATTTTACGTATATCAATATTGACCGGACAGAGGCGGATACATCGTCCACATCCCACACATTGAATGCCCTTATCGTATTTATCCACGTAATATTTCAGTTTATGCATGAACCGTTGACGAACCCGTTGATATTTGGCGTCCCTGGGGTTATGTCCGGAGGCATGATATGTAAACAAAGGAGACATGCAGCTGTCCCAGTTTCGCATCCGGATGCCGGATTTTCCATGGGTTTCATCCTGAACATCAAAACACCAGCAGGTTGGGCAGACATAGGTGCATGTCCCGCAATTAATACAGGAAAATGCTTCTTCTTCCCAAAATGGGGCATCATAGAGTTCAAGTGTTGTTTTGTCTTTCAGCTTATCAGTTGTCACTGAAGCGGAAATGCTGGCTTCTGCCGCTGTTTTCATTTCATCAATTTTTGAATCAACCGACGCATCAGCTTCAGTTGTCCATCCGGCAGCCTGAATAAAAGCATTGCCTTTGCCTGTAATGGATTTTGCATATAAATCGTCACCATCGGCAATGATCAGCACGTCAAGACCTTCTTCGCCGAACGGGCCGGTGCCGGCGGATGTGCAGAAGCATGTCCCGCAGGCGGAGCTGCAGGCCAGGCCGATAAAAGTAGACGCTTCATATGCCTTTACCCAGTAAGTGTCCTGGTATTCCGGTGTGTCAAAATTCCGGCGGACAATGGGAAAAGCCAGCGCATCACAGGGGCGGACACCGATGATTGCCATGGGGGACTTAACGTTTTCCACTTCCTTCATGATGCGGCAGTCTTCATCGTTTTCATCCAGACTGTAGGTAAACATCACCTGGGATTGCGGGTATATGATCGATTTTGGTGAAAGCCGTGTGTTCTGATAATTCAAATCCGGCATTTCATCTTGGTCTAATAATTTAAACTCATGATCATTTTTTTCTTTAACAGGACCAAAAACGCGATAATCGGACTTAACCTTTTCGATTCCGGCGGTCCAGCTTTGTTGGTCAATTTTGATGAGCGTCATAGTGTTTGCCCTTATCAAATTAAATTATGCAATAAATAATAATCAATTGTGATTACTTAATAAATTCATCCGGGTCATCTGTTTTAAAAGTGTCCAGGGGCGGGCGTTCGTCAAGGGACAGACCCGCTTCCCATCCATAGAGATCCTGACAGTCTTTGTTGAGTTTTTTGGTAAACTCCCTGATCTTGATCCCCATGGGGCAGACGCGTTCACAGGCACCGCAGTCGGTACACCGGCCGGCGCAATGGTAAGCCCGCAGCAGGTGAAATGTTTTCACATCAGTGGGATCCTGACTTTTTCCGACCCACTGGGGTCTGGATTCATCAACAAAGCAAGTGGGGCAGTAGCACAGCGGACAGGCATTGCGGCATGCGTAACACCGAATACAGGGTGAGAGCAGATCTTCAAAATAATTAAACTTTTCATCTGCGGACAGGGCTTCAACTTTGGTCACTGATGCATACTGATCCACATCTTTTTGTTCTTCAACAAGATCGCCTGCCAGTTCATCATATTCCACCGGGTTCCGGTGGGAGCAGACAGCGCAATTTTCAGCCAGCAGTTCCTGTTTGCTCAATGTTTCGGAAAAACCGTTGCCCGAAATCGTAATGCTGTCTCCGGATTCTTCGACGTTTAAAACCTCGCCGTCGAACATGGCGTTGATTTTATGATGATCAATCATGCCGGTGCAGGGGACGCCGATAATATATAACTGGTCCCGCTTGATTTTATTTTCAATGACATGGGTGACAATATTTCTGGAATCACATCCTTTGGCAATGATTCCGATGGTTCCTTTTTTGTCAGTGAGGTAATTGGCCAGATTAAGACCGCAGTTACTGTCCCACACTAATTCGTCAACTGATTCGGCAGAAGTTGCCAAATGGGGCTGGTTCATCATGGGTACTGACCCTTTTCGAAACCCGATGACCATTTCAACTTTGCCTTCAGTCAGAACGCGGTTTGCTATTTCTTTTATTTTATCAATATATTGCGTCATTTTAATCAACCTTAGGTTCGGTTTTGACATATTTTTTATTTGCCGGATCCAGTGCTTTCACTTCATCCGTGATCTTTGTTACCACATCAACAAACTTAGTGGACTCAGCAGATGAAATCCATGAAAAATGAAGTCGCCCAGGTTCAAGACCCGTATGTTCCAGCAGATTTTTCATTAAAGCGAATTTTCGACGTGCATAGTAATTACCTTCCAGGTAATGGCATTCGCCGGGATGTCAGCCGGACACCCACACGGCGTCAGCGCCCTGTCTGAGTCCCGCCAGAATAAACTTGGGACTCATTCGCCCGGTGCACGGTATTCGGATTACCCGGATATTCGGCGGATATTCCATCCGGCTGACGCCTGCTAAATCGGCAGCACCGTAGCTGCACCAATTGCAGAGAAAGCTTAATATTTTCGGTTCATTTTCTGCCATTTCAATAGTTCTCCTTATTTACGTCTATCTTGAAATATGGATCATCAATTTTTAAAAACCTAAATCGCTTTTTCAAGTTCGAAAATCTGAGAAAAGATCTGGTCCGTGTCAAATCCTTTCAAATGAATTGCCCCGGATCGACACGATGCCACGCAGAGCCCGCAGCCCTTGCAAAGCACCGGGTTAATTTCCGCTTTTCCGGCAAACCGGCCTTCCGTGGAAAAGGACGGTGCGCTGTATGGGCAAACAGACACGCAAACACCGCATGCGGCACATTTCATCGGCTCCACTTCCGCAATGGTACCGCTGCTGAAAATAGTTTTCTGAGACAAAAGGGTTACCGCGCGTGATGCGGCAGCTTTTGCCTGGGCAATGGACTCATCAATGGGTTTGGGATAATGTGCCATGCCGCAAAGGAATGTCCCGTCGGTGGCAAATTCGGAAGGCCCGAGTTTGGCGTGTTTTTCAATAAAAAAGCCGTCTTCGTTCATGGGAACCTTAAAGAAATTAGCCAGTTTTTCATCACGATACGGAACAATGGCAGTTGCCAGTGAAACCAGATCCACAGTCAGTTCCATGGGACGGCCCAGCACATGATCCGTAACCGTGACCGTAATGCTGCCGTCTTTGGCGGTAACAACCGGTTTGTTGTCTAAGGCATAACGGATAAAGATAATCCCTTTTTCTCTTGCCTCACGGTACAGGTATTCTTTTTCACCGTATGTCCGGATATCACGGTAAACAATATAGACGTTCATGTCCGGATTGCGTTTTTTGAGTTCCAATGCATTTTCAATGGAATGCGTACAGCAGACTCTGGAGCAATACATCCGTTCCGGTTCACGGGAACCGACACACTGGATAAACAAGGCGGAATCCAGTTTACTGAGCATCGGGTCGTCAGCAATCAATTTACGGTCCAGTTCAATTGCTGTCAGAATATTGGGATTTTTTCCATAGCTATATTCTGTCGGCGTATAGGGGGCAGCACCCGTTGCAAGAACAGCAATGCCGTGTTCAAGCTCCTCGGAATTATCGCCGGATGTTAATGTGGATTTAAAGCTCCCCACAAACCCGTCGACATTGGTTAATTTGGTATTCAGATGAACTTTAACGTTATCGTTTTTCTTAACCGACGTGATTAATTCAGACAATTTCTCCTGAATATTATCTCCCTGGGCGGTATGAAAAAGATTTACCGCCTGGCCGCCCAGATTGTCATTCTGTTCAATCAAATGGGTTTCATATCCCTGATTGGCAAGACTTTGTGCGGTGGTTAAGCCTGCAATACCGCCGCCAATAACCATGGCGGTCTGGTTGACGGTTAACTCCGTTTCAATGAGCGGTTCCATCAAAGCAACCTTTGCCACTGCCATGCGAACCAGATCTTTGGCTTTTTCCGTTGCCATCTCCGGATTGTTTTTATGCACCCAGGAGTCATGGTTACGGATATTGGTCATTTCAAACAGATATTTATTCAGCCCCGCATTGATCAGGGTTTCCTGGAACAGCGGTTCATGTGTTTTGGGCGTACAAGCAGCCACCACCACGCGGTTCAGATTTTTTTGCTTAATAATCTGGGCCATGGTTTCCTGGGTGTCCTGAGAGCAGGAGTACATGCTGTCGGTGACGAATTCAACATATGGCAGGCTGGCCGCATAATCGCGAACCGCCGGGACATCGACCACACCGGCAATATTGGAGCCGCACTTGCAGACAAAAACACCGATTTTCGGACGTTCACCCACCACGTTGGTTTCCGGGATCACTTCTTTTGATTGGGTCAGGGTGTTTCTGGCGCTGGTGAGCATTTCACCCGCCGCCGCCGCCGCCGCGCTGGCATCAATAACCGATTGGGGGATATCCTTGGGACCCTGGAACGCGCCGCAGACGAAAATGCCTTCCCGTGATGTGGCCACCGGGTTAAACGATTCGGTTTTGGCAAAGTTGCCGGGTGTCAGGTCAATATCCAGCCGATTGGCAAGATCAACGAGTTCCGGCGGGGTTTCAAGACCGATGGAAAGGACAATCATGTCAAATTCTTCGACGATTGTTTTTCCGTCTTCCGTTACATACCGGAGAGAAAGTTCATTGCCGTTGGGAAGCGGATCAATGGTATGGACCCGGCTTCTGACAAACCGCACCCCGTGTTTTTCCTTGGCAGTGTCGTAAAATCGTTCGAATTCCTTGCCCGGTGTTCTCATATCCATGAAAAAGATGGCACAGTCCAGGTCATCCCCGGCATGTTCCTTGGCAATGGTGGCTTCCTTGATGGCGTACATGCAGCAGACGGAAGAACAATAGGAGTTATCGCACCGGTTGGAATCCCGGGACCCGACACACTGAAACCATGCTACTTTTTTGGGTTCCTGATGATCGGAGGGACGAACCAGATGGCCGGCCGTGGGGCCGGATGCGGACAAATACCGTTCCATTTCCATGGACGTAATGACATTCGGGTGTTTTGAATAACCGTAGGCGTCAAATTGTGAAGGATCAAAGGGTTTGAAACCCGGCGCCAGGATAATGGAGCCGACTTCCACTTCCACAATCTCGTCTTCCATGGTATGATCAATGGCGTTAACACCGCAGAATTCCGTACAGATCTGACAGCCGCCGGTTTTAAAATGCACACACACATCCCGGTCAATTGCCGGGGTGTTCGGTACTGCCTGGGCATACGGAACATACACGGGTTTACGACCCTTGAGTCCCATGTCGTATTCCGACGGAATCAGCTGGGTATTTAATTGCGTGTGCTGTGAATTGATTTTGTCGAGCGTGATATGACCGGTCGGACAGAGTGATGCACAGGCACCGCACCCGATACAGGCATCCGTAAACAGGTGATAAGGCGTATCCACCTTCATATCAACGCCGCGCCCGGTCAGACTGATGGCTTTGGCACCCATTTTTTCACAAACCCGGGTACACAATCCGCACAGAATACAGGTGTCATCTCCCTTTTTAAAACGAAGTTCCGTGATCCCGTAATCTTTTGCCATTTTTTGAACGGCAGGAACGTCGGGACAACGGGCCAGCAGCATTTCTATAATCAGTTTCCGACCATCAACGGCAAGCTTGGAATCCGTTGTTACTTCCATTCCTTCCCAAATCGGATAATTACATGCCGTGACAAAACGGGATCGCCGTCCGTCAAAAAGTTCAACCGTACATACCCGGCACATGCCCGCCGGTTCTAGCGCCTTGTGATTGCAAAGGGTCGGAATGTCGACGCCGTATTTTTCAGCCACATGGATAATGTATTGGCCTTCCTCGCCTTGAACTGTTTGTCCGTTAAGCTTGAAAGTAATCATGAATAGTCTTTCCTTTTATTAGCAGATCTTGATAGCATCAAATTTACAACTTTCATAACAAATTCCGCATTTAATGCAATTTCCCTGGTCAATGACATGCGGTTTTTTCTTTTCACCGGTGATCACATTCTGAGGACATTTTTTCGCGCATAAAGTACACCCGGTACAAGTATCCGCATCGATCTCATAATGGAACAGGGGCTTACAAACACCGGCCGCACATTTTTTGTCACGGATATGGGCTTCATATTCATTTCTAAAATACAGAATGCTGGTTAAAACCGGGTTGGGAGCGGATGTGCCTAAGCCGCACAAGGAGAATTTTTGTACCATGGCCCCGATTTCTTCCAAAAGTTCAATATCTCCTTCTTTGCCTTTTCCATCGCAAATATCGGTCAGAATATCGAGCATCTGTTTGAGGCCTTCACGGCAGGGATTGCACTGGCCGCAGGATTCATCTTTCAAAAAGTCAACAAAGTAACGGGCCAGATCCACCATGCAGGTGTCCTGGTCCATGACAATCATGCCGCCGGACCCCATGATGGAGCCCACTTTGGCCAGTTCATCGAAATCTACCGGCAGATCCAGGAACTGTTCCGGAATACATCCGCCGGATGGGCCACCGGTCTGAATTGCCTTGAAATCTTTCTTTTTGGGAATGCCTCCGCCGATATCAAAAATAATGTCGCGCAGGGAAATGCCCATGGGGACTTCCACCAGTCCGGTGTTATTGATTTTACCCACAAGAGAAAATACTTTAGTGCCCTTGCTGTGCTCGGTGCCCATGCCGGTATACCAGTCCGCGCCTTTGAGCAGGATAGCCGGTACATTTGCATATGTTTCCACATTATTTAAATTGGTGGGGCTATCACGAAATCCTTTTTCAACGGTATGAACATATTTTGCGCGCGGACGGCCGACTTTGCCTTCCAAAGAACTCATCAGCGCTGTGGATTCACCGCATACAAAAGCGCCAGCACCCGTTGAGATGGTAATTTTAAACGAAAAATCAGATCCGGCAATATTTTCACCCAAAAGACCATAGGCTTCTGCCTGTTTGATGGCGGTTACCAATCGTTTGACAGCTAGGGGGTATTCATTGCGGACATAAATATAGCCTTGCTTGGAACCGATGCCTAATGCGGCAATCAGCATGCCTTCAATCACACTGTGGGGGTCGCCTTCAAGGATACTCCGGTCCATGTACGCGCCCGGGTCACCCTCATCTGCATTACAGATAATATAGCGGTCACCATGATGTTTGGCACAGGTCGCCCACTTGATACCGGCCGGGAAACCGCCGCCGCCCCGGCCTCTCAAACCGGATGCTTTTACCGTATCAATAATCTCGGCGGCCTTATTGTTTTTCAGCGCCTGCAGAAAAGCAATGTATCCCTTTTTAGCAAAATATTCCTCAATGCAGTCCGGATCAATGTATCCGCAGTTGCGCATGGCGATTTTGACCTGGGTGCTGTAAAAAGGAATGTCTTCCATAAAAGGAATGTCTTCAATGGGTTCAACGCCGTTTAGCGGATTTTCAAGATCATCATCCAACAGGCTTCTGGGGTCTTTTAACTGGCCCAGAATCCATTTTTTATTTTTTGAAAAATCACCGGCCATATATCCTTCAATGGCATCAATAATCTTGTCTTCCGTAATGTTCTGGTAAAGCACCCGCGGCTTATCCGTAGCCATGATTTCTACCAGCGGTTCCTGTTCGCAAAAACCGATACACCCGGTCTGGCAGATTTCAACGCCCGGATTGTCCTTGTAATTTTCAAGGGCTTTATTCAGGGCGGCCTGAGCACCGGCGGCAATACCGCAGGATGCCATGCCGATATTGACCTTGATTCCCTCGGGTGCGTATATCTGTTTCTCGTAAGTCTGACTTATTTTTTTTAAGTCTTCTAAAGACTGGATTTTCATAATCGCTGCCTCTTACTTGTATTATTCGTATTGCTCCAAGACTTTTTCCACTTCATCCGAACCGATCCGGCCATGCATGTCTTCATTGATTTTCACAACCGGGCCGAGACTGCAGCAACCAATGCAGCGGACGGACTCAAGCGTAAATCGTTTGTCTTCAGTGGTTTGACCGTCGCCTATTTTAAGCAGTTCTTCCAGTTTGTCATTTACCCTGTTCCCGCCACGAACATGGCAGGCCGTACCAAGGCAGATGGATATGATATTCCGGCCTCTGGGCTCCAGGCTGAATGTGCTGTAAAATGTTGCAACACCATAAATCTGGCTCATAGGGATACCGATTTTGGTGGCAAGATAACTCAGTGCGGGCCTGGGAAGGTAATTATATTGTCTCTGGATTGCCTGGAGAATCATAATCAGATTCTCCTTATTCTGGCCAAAGTCTTTTTCAATGATGTTGTCCAGTTCCATGTAGTCAATTTCAACAGCATCAACTGTTTCCATCATGGCTGCCTCACTCATGCGCAAATCTCCAAAAAAATTATAATAATCAGAATAAGGTTAAACGGGGTACAGATATTTATCATGCCGGTGCAACCGCCGGTTCAACCATCTGGGTCACCGGACAGTTTTCAACACATGCACCGCAGCCGGTACAGCGGTCTTCAATAATACTGCGGGCGCGTTTTTTGACTTTTACTTTGAATTTACCAGGAGATCCTTCAACAGATTCAATATCTGCGTATGTGATCAGTTCGATGTTTAAATTCCGGCCGACCTCGACCAGTTTGGGTGAGATAATTCACATAGCACAGTCATTGGTGGGAAACGTTTTATCCAGCTGAGACATGACGCCGCCGATGGACGGCTCTTTTTCCACCAGGTAAACATAATAGCCGGAATCAGCCAGATCAAGCGCGGATTGCATGCCGGCGATACCGCCACCGACGACCATTACAGATCCGAGAACATCTTTGGACATAGTCGTTTACTCCTGTAAAATAATTGTGGGATCAGGCATTTAACATTGCCTGCCCCGACATAGTTAACAGAAAACTATATAAAATCAAAAGGGTAAGTAGTTGCAAATTTGTACAAATCAAATTTTCTTGATATCTTTAATCAATTGTGATGTCAATAAAATTTTGAGCAATTCCCCATCAGCAACTGGTTATTGAGATTGATGAATCCTCACATTGATAAATATTCAGGAATTAAAACCTTGATGAAAAATGGTAAGCCCAAACTGATTGTGATTTGCGGGCCCACCGGCATCGGAAAAACGGAATTATCATTGTCTCTTGCCGAGGCGTTTAACGGGAGTGTTGTCAGCTCCGACTCCATGCAGATTTACCGGTATATGGATATCGGAACGGCAAAACCGGATAGTGATGAATTGGGCCGGGTTATCCATTATATGATCGACATCGTTGACCCGGATGAGCCCTATGATGCGGCAAGATTTTATCGGGAAGGGCGGGAGGCCATTGCTCGAATTCATGGCGGCGACCAGATTCCGTTTATCGTTGGCGGAACGGGTTTTTACCTTAAAGCCCTTTTATATGGACTGTTTGACGCAAAACCCGTGGACCCGGGGATTTTAGCAAGTTTGAAAAAAGAATCAGATGCCCACGGTATCCAGGTGCTATACGACAGACTGTCTGAGTGTGATCCCGAGGCGGCATCGAAAATACATGTTAATGATGCTTACCGGGTTATTCGGGCGCTGGCGGTTTTTGAAACGAGCGGAAAACCCATGTCGGAATTTCATCAGGCGCACGGATTTGCCGAAAGCCCGTTTAACATCCTGAAAATATGCTTGTTTAACGATCGTGAGGTCCTTTATGACCGGATAAACCGGCGGGTGGACCAGATGATTGAGGCCGGATTACTTGAGGAGGTGACGTCTCTTTTGAAAAGAGGCTATAGCGGCGACTTAAAATCCATGCAATCCATTGGTTACCGGCATATGGTGGAATACATTGACGGAAAAAGCACATGGGATGAAACCGTATACACCTTAAAACGGGACACCCGGCATTTTGCCAAGCGTCAGTTGACATGGTTTCGTAAGGATGCAGAGATGATCTGGACGTCACCGGATGACATAGATGGGGTGAAGGAAATGGCGGGAAGATTTCTGGATGCAGGTTATTGATTTTTCAACATTTAAGAGTGAAAATGATCAATTGATGAAGATTGTTTTTTATTCCCAACTCCTATTAACTTGATGTTATTCTCGAATCAAAGGTTGGAAACGACCTGTCTTTTGTAGGTGTGATCGCAGCTTTTGATTGCTCCATTTACATCAAGATATTGTGTAATTCCAATTTAATTAAAAAACGTACGTGGTACGTAAACTTATCGATAGGCCTCGCCTCAGAGAATATCTGCAATAGTGTCGTTTTGAACCGCCATATGCACTCGCTGGAGATTTAAAATTATTTATCTGTCCTTATATAATACGAACCACCTTTTTAAACTTGACATACAATATAATTTTTCGATTCATGCGTCTTCAAAAAGATGTAAATTCATTCCCGACAAAAACGACATCTGCCCGGGGAATATCCGTGAATGTTCTTTTTGCCAAAGTAAAAGCGATTGTTATCAATCCGGCGGTTCTACTCTTACTGTGGATTTTAAAATTACACAGGCGCAAGAATCCTTTAATTTGAAGAGCAAGATGCCAGCCCCGGGTTTTAACCATTTGAAGGTAATTCTCCATGGGCGATAAGCCCGGCAAACGCGCATTGCCGCATGACTTCATAACTCATGATCGCCACGGTATTGGCCAGGTTTAAGGATCTGGCATTGGCCGTCATGGGGATTCTGACACAAGTCTTCTGGTTTTCCAGGAGCAACTCTTGGGGAAGTCCCACAGACTCCTTGCCGAAAATCAGATAAACCATTGTTTCATAGGCGAACTTATCACATCGGCGGGCGGCTTTTCTTGAAAGAAAAATTTTTTGTCCCCGGGGATTTTTTTCAAGAAAATCTGTGTAATCTTTATAATATGCCACATCCAGTTCTTTCCAATAATCCATGCCAGCACGCTTTAAATATTTATCTTCAATGGAGAATCCCAGGGGTTCCACCAAATGCAACATAGCGCCCATCGCCATACAGATCCTGCCGATATTTCCCGTATTCTGGGGTATTTCCGGTTCCAACAACACAATATTCAAGTTCTTCATTCATCCACCTTAATTTT
>JAQYVU010000197.1 GCA_030145385.1 Desulfococcaceae bacterium | reverse complement strand
CCGAACTCGGAAGTTAAGCCCTTTAGCGCCGATGGTACTGCACGGGTAGCTGTGTGGGAGAGTAGGACGCCGCCGAAAAATCTCTTTATAAAGCCCCGTATTTGAAATATTCAAATACGGGGCTTTTTTTTTGTTGAAATTTTGAATACTGATATACTTTGCGAAAAGAAAACAGTCATTAAAGAAAAATTAATAACCGCCTTGAATGAGTCAAGGGCATATTCATTTGCTTGTTTTTGATTCCAATGGGCGAGATGTCATTCCTAAATCGATACAACTGACCGCAGGAAGAACCGGTCAGGAATTTAATCAGCGAAACGTGGAAATGTGCATTCTGGGAAGATCGAAATCACGCTACCGCGCAACAGGATGACCTTCATCTAATCCGCTGCCTGGTTTATATCGACCTGAATATGTGCGTGCAGGTGCAATATGATTGCCTGGAAAGAAAAAAAATATATAGATGTTTTTTGATCCGCTTCTAAAAAGGGTGTTTTGGGTTCCGAAAACATATCGCTAAGCTATTTTGGGGGCCTGTTTTTTACACCTTTTCCTAAATTTTCAATTAGTTGCTACGGATCGACCCGGATTCACTTTTTAGCACCAAAAACATCAAAATTGACCGGTTTTTGGGCTCATTTTTTATATCTTTATTCAAATTTTCAAACACTTAACTTGGCCCGACCCTATCCGACTATGTCCCGGTTCATTTTCTTTCAATTATAATATTTTCATTATTCTGTTTTAGAATGTAAGAAGCTTTAATCACATCCCGGCAATTATCACGTTGAACGCCTTTTACGGTACCATTTTTTAAGCGAAAACGGATAGCTATTTCATCTTGTCTGCCTGGAAAGATTTCCATTTTATCAATATCATCAATACGAATATATTCAATACCGCTCAATGTATTCCAGATTACCCTTTGATCGATAATAAGCATGGACCAAGTTGATGGTTTAATAAAAACCTCATAGCTAATAGTCCATATAACAAAAAGACCAAAAGTGAATGCAATTGAGCCCACTATGTCCAATGAATTCTCAAAAGATAAAATTATTATTAATCCAAATAAGAATGGAAGAAGCCCACCTGTGCAACCTGCTAAAATGAATACCCACTTATATTTTAGATTAGAAATATTGCTTTGATACTCTCTTATCATGTTGCACCTAATATTTTTTATTAAAATGATCCAGATTCAATTCCATAACCTGTCGATAATTTCTCTTCAAATCTGCTTACTGAAGTCGGCGTTCCAATTTCCCATACCATTCGACCATATATACCAATCTCTCTCGATACAGTTTCCTCTTTAGAATCATTTAACTGTAAAAAGTTTATTGCAAGGGAGCCATAACCACAAGCTTCAACGAAACTATTGACACCAAACCCCCAAGCGCTTTTATCAACCCCCCATCTTAATGCGAAAGGCACTAAAGTCCCTTTCACTTGACCTTTGGCATTCTCATCTTTAGTAACCCACGATTAGTCATAGTTTATTGTTCCGTTCACACTAAATGCTATAATTATCCTTGCTCCCCAAATAACTTTTGGTGTTTTAAGTCGCCCTCCACCGAACAAACCGGCTTGAATTTGAATATCGCACGGACTTTCTTTTACTACACCTTTAAAGCCATAGTTCCATTCCCATAATAGCCCTACAGGGATTTTTCGCCTTTCCTGAATTGTATTAGAAAAAGTACTCTGCCTTTTAGCTTTTTTTCTGATCGTTCTTGCTGTTTCTAATATATCATTCCATGTTTGCCTTAAGGCATTTAAAGCTTTTTCTTCAGCAGAATCAATAAGATTGCTCAGTTCTTCAGTTACTTCATTATATTTGCTTTTTATCCATTCAATAGAAAGCCCATTCGGATCATAAGAGTTAAGAGCATTATTTCCTGCAAACCTATAAAGATTTATTCCACCACTTTCTTCAATCGGATCCCTATTGATCCACCGTCCAAGTTCCGGCGAGTAATACCTGTAGCCATAATAAACCAATCCGGTTTCATCATCATGGTATTTTGTGGAGAACCTGAACGGGTTATCATCCGCATAAGCGCCGTCAGATTTGATCAGGTTTCCAAAGGGGTCATATTGGTAAGATGCTGCTATTGTGCCGTCTGTGGCATTCACAACCTGGCCAACGTTTCCGTTTCCGTCGTAAGCAAAGTAATATGTATCACTTCCGTCAACGGTTGCCAGAAGCCCACCGATACCACCTGCGCCTTGCAGGCTTTGGCTTAAATCAAGGCCCCACACAAAGTAGCGGCTGGTTTGGGTGGTTCCGTCATCTGTGATCTCTTCGATCAGATTCCACCCGTCATAAACAAACAGGAGTTCTTTTTCCAGATTCCAGGAGCCTGCACTATAATCATAAACCGCTTTTTTGACTCTTCGGCCCATGTAATCGTATGTAAATTCGAGTCTTTTATCACCATCTGACGGGGTTTCCGGTTCAACTCTGACAAGGCGGTTTTCAGCATTATAAGAAAGCAGCATCTGCCCGCCTGCGGACTGGATTCCCGCCTTCGCGGGAATGACGGTGATATTACCATCGGCATCATAGGAAAGTGTTGTTGTCTCGCCGCCTGCTGTGACTTCTTCATACTGATTCAAAGAATTTGCGGCATAAGATTTGGATTCAGAACCTTCTGTCGCGTTGTTCCGGTTGCCGATTGCGTCAAAATCATAGGCCCGATATTCCGGTTCCACCGGCTGGGTGATATTGTCCGGGTCGGTTCCCATGAACCGTTCGGATTCGGTTAACTCATTTCTATCATTATAGCTGTATTTTTTTAACGCGTCATCAACAAACGCCGTTCCGGTATTTACCACGGAGGTTCGTCGGCCCAGTTCATCATATTCATAATCATATGCAGATACAATTTGCGGTGCAAATGTATTTTGAATGGCTGTTTTCAAATTTCTGTGATCTTCATAAGAATAAGCCGTCTGAAAATTCCCATTCACAGACACGGATGCCAGTAAATTTGAATCTGCCACATACGCATAAAGCGAATCACCGGTATTTCCGCTGATATCCCAGCCCACGGTATTCATTCGGCCAAACGCATCATAACCGTAATTTACGCCATACCCGTTAATCAGAAATCCGGTGTTTCGGCCTGTCGCATCAGATGCATCATAGGTTCTTGCAAGGGTGCGATTGACCATGCCGGTCATGGTTTCCGACTCCAGTTGCAAATTGTCCGTGTATGCAAAGGTCCGGGAACCGGTGGCATCCAGAATACCGGTTTTGCGACCCAGGCGGTCATATGCAAAAGTAATATCCGGCGTGGTATCTGAATAATCAATACCCGTCAGTTCACCGGTTGAGCTATTATAGGCATAATCGGTTGTTAACGGATTACTGCTATCCAATCGCGCCCAGGTGCGTTCATCAAGCTTTCCTGACTCATCATAGTTGTAAGTAACGGCATTGCCGTCTGCATCAGTTTTGGATGCCAGTAAACCGGTGGCTTCATCATAATCCCATGTGGTGGTATCACCGGTTACGCCTGAGGGCCAGGTGTTTGCATTCCATGTGGTTTTAGTACGGAATGTTGTCATTTGGATCATGCGACCAAATGCATCATAATGATACGCCACGGGATATGCATTGTCTCCCCAGGTATGAGTGACCTGACTGCGGATGTTGTACGCATACCGTGTTGATTTGCTTAAGGCATTGGTTTCGGCAATTTTTCTGCCTGTTTCCGGATCATAGGTTATAGTGGTCCGGTTTTGTGCGGCATCTTCCACATAATCAACGTGCCCATTATTATCATAATAAACGGGTCAAGTCCATTCTTGATTGTAATTAACGACAATGCTATTGATGGTAATTATGGCACGACCATTACGAATAGAATACCCTGATGCATGGTACCACGTCATGAACCGCGGAAGACGTGGGGAGGATATATTTGCGGATGATCGAGACTATATCATGTTCACGGATCTTTTATTGGAAACGTCGGAGATA
>JAQYVU010000087.1 GCA_030145385.1 Desulfococcaceae bacterium | reverse complement strand
AGCAAGGACGAAATATACCTGAATATCCAGATCAAAGGCTTTCAGGCGCTGCAAAAACAGCTTGAAAAAATTTACACACCTGAAGAGGACCCGCTTGAAAACCTGCGAAAAATGATCCGGGGCTACCTGGAATTCGGATTCAACAACCCGGATTATTACCAGATTATGTTAAACAGCGATACGCCCCGGTACCTGGAATATAAAAATAGAAATATGAAAATGGAACCCGTCGCATTTAAGGCCAAACAGACGGCCATCAATGCGATTGCAACGCCCATGAAAGTCCTTGAACAGATTTCATCGATCAATGCCGCTGTTCCGGCAACGGATATTGAGTTCAGAACCTATCAGCTCTGGATTACCCTTCACGGCATTGTCACCTTAAACAACAGAAACATTTTACTGGAGTTAGATGAAATAATTCCTGAAAAATTAATTGACCGGATGCTTGATGAATTATTGCTTCCGTTTATGACGGCTTCGTAAAAACGCCAAATGGAGAGTGGAATAATGAAAATTAATTATTTAAATCGGTTAACCCATTTTGCCCTGCAGATGATGGCATTACAGTTTAACCTGCGGCCTTCACTTAGAAATTATCTGAAAAGCAGTGATGGATGGACCAACTTTACCATCGGGCTTAAAACCGCATCCGGAAACGTAAACCAGGCGATTAAATTTTATAACGGGCGGGTCTTTGTTTTAAACAATATTCCTAAAAATGCGGATGCGGTCATGGATTTTGTCGATGACGCGGTATTAAAGGAAATTGCCGGAATAACACCCAATGAAATGCTGAATCTGGTTTTAAAAAATAAAATTATTCTATCCGGCAATATGGGGTATTTGCAGGCATTTAATTATTTTATCTCCCTGATTATGGGCGGCATGCATCAGAGAATGCTTAACAAAGCCAAACGTCTGGATCAAAAATCAAGAAAACAGGAATTTGGCGCAAAAGATCCCCAGATATCAAAACAGATATCAAAGGAACTCACAGCAAGAAAAGACTTTCGCATGAAAGGGAAAAAAGAAGATCCGGGCGTGATATTTCTTGATGATCCCTACCTGCCGCAGTACAGCCTCAAAGACTTTCCGCGGATAGAAAAACTCCATGAAAAACACTTTGCCGCAAGCCCTGAGATTTCTTCCGAGAGGCCTGTTCTCCTGACGCAATGGTACAGGAAAAACGGATTTGAGCAGGATAATACCGGCAAGCCCCGGGTTCCCGAACTGCGGCAAGCTTATGCATTCAGATACCTGATGGAAAATAAAAAGGCGGTCATCCGGCAGGATACCCTTCTTGCCGGGACCTGCACACCGGAAGAAGAAGGGGTCCTTATTTATCCCGACACAACAGGCACGATGATATGGGGCGAGCTCGATTCCATTGATAAACGGGTTCTTACCCCTTGCCGTATTACGAAACAGACCGCTGCAACCCTGCATGATATTTTTCCCTTCTGGACAAAGAGAACGACCCGGGAGTGGATACGGGAAAACTATGATTATCCGCTCTGCCAGAAGATCGATGAACGGGCTGTTGCATCCTTTAATTTTAAAATTGTCAGCATGTCCCACACCGTGCCGGATGTTCCCCGGTTTGTCGAGCAGGGAACGATCGGCATTATTGAAGATATCCGGCATCAGATAAACAATCTCAGTGAAACTGAAACTGATAAAATAAATTCGCTCAAATCGATGATATTCTGCCTGGAGGGCTTAAATGCCTATGCCGCAAATCTTGCGGACGAATCAGAAAGGCTTGCAAAAAATGAAAAAGATCCCGGGCGGAAGGCAGAGTTTGAAACGCTTGCAGAAATTTGCCGCCGTGTGCCGGCCAAACCGGCCAGAACCCTTGACGAAGCGGTCAATTCGGCCTGGATAGCCTGGATCGGGCTTCTGATGGAAAACAATAATGTATCCCTTTCTCCGGGTCGACTGGACCAGCTCTTTCAGCCCTATTTTGAACAAGACCTGAAAAAGATCACCGGCGAACTAGAAAAAAAGGAATATATTGAACATGCCATTGAACTGATCTCCTGCTTTTTTATGGCCAATGCAGAGCACTATAATCTGGTGCCCGATGTGGCCAATTATCTTTTCGGCGGCAGCCAGTCTGAAACCGCCATTACCATCGGGGGGATCACACCGGACGGAATGGATGCGGTCAACGACATGACCTACATTTTTTTAAAAGTCACGGAAATGCTTTGCTTAAATGATCCGAACATGAACGCCCGCTTCAAGCTGGGGGTGAACAGTGATGCTTATCTGAAGCGATTATGCGAAGTGAATTTTATTACCGTGGCAACCCCTTCTATGCACAATGATGATGCGGTGATCGATTCTTTTAGCCAGAACTCGGATAAGATTGAAGATCTGCGGGACTGGGCGTCAACCGGGTGTGTGGAGATTACCCTTTCCGGCAAACATATGAGTCATACAGGTGCTACTTCGACCAATATGGTGGCAGGGCTTGAGATGGCCATGAACAACGGTTACCACCCCCTGATGAACTGGCATCTGGGGCCTGAAACCGGCCGCATTGAAAAGGGTGATTTTAAAACCTTTGAAGATTTCTTTGATGCCTTTGCCGCACAGCAGCGATTCATCATCGGACACACAACAAAACTCAATAATATGGCCGGCGAGGCATATGCCTACCTGCGGCCAACCCCGCTGTTAAGCGCCGCCATCCGGGGAGCCATTGAAAACGCAGTCGACGTTACCAAAGGCGGCGCTATTTATAACACATCCGGCAGTTTTAATATCGGCCTTTCCGATGTGGTGGACTCTTTAATGGTGATCAAGAAACTGGTCTATGATGATAAGACGGTGACATTTAATGATTTAAAAAAAGCCATTGATACGAATTTTGAAAACGATCCGGCACTCCATGCAATGGTAATGAAAAAAGTGCCCCGATTCGGGTCCGGCAGCGATGACGCCGTTGAGATGGCAAACCGCGTCACGTCCCTGATTCACGGCTGCTATAAATCCACAAAAAACTTTCGCGGCGGTGACTATACTGTGGGATTCTGGTCAGTGGCCCAGCACGTTGCTTACGGCTCATTGTCCGGCGCGCTTCCTTCAGGCAGACTGGCCGGCAAACCCTTTACACCGGGAGCGACGCCGCACCCTTCCGCCTCAAACAGTTTTCTGGATAATATGAGGGATGTGGCCCGGCTTAATCCGAAAAATATGGACAATAATATTGCCTTTAACGTTAAACTTGTCCCTTCTGCCAATGAACCGCGTGAGAAGACGGTGGATACCATGTATTCCTATGTAAAGTCTTATTTTGAGCAGGGCGGGATGCAGATGCAGTTCAACATGGTTAATTCACAAGTGTTGCGCGACGCCATGGCAAATCCGGACCAATACAGAAACCTCCTGGTGCGCATTTCCGGATACAACGCCTATTTTGTGCACTTAAACAGGGAAATGCAGCTGGAACTGATCGAAAGAACAGAATACGGATTATCAGGCTGTTGAAAAACTATTGCGCTTGACAATACGGCGTTAAAATTCGACTCAAAATGCTCATTTATAAATATAAACTCCGCGATTTCGAGTTAATTTTGTCTTTCCGAATTTTAGCTTTGGCCTTCGCTCATAACGTTTTTCAACAACCTGCTATATTTTTTTTAGCCTGGTTTTTGGCTGAAATATGAACCGGGAGTTGACATCAGACATTGAAGTGATTAATTGTTTATCATCATTCAATTATTGATATCATCTAAACATAAGAGGGAAAAATGGCCACAGAAGAAGGCATTATTATAAAAGTAAATGAAACCACTGCCATGGTGAAAACCAAACAGATGACCGCCTGCGAGTCATGCGCGGAAAAAGATACCTGTCACAGCACCGGGGGCGGGGGCAGCAGCAAAATCATGGAAGTCGAGGCGGAAAATACCGCAAACGCCCAACTCGGAGATACGGTAATTGTCACGTTTGAGAGCAGTCAGCTGTTCATGCTGTCTTTCCTGCTCTATGTGTTTCCGATTATTATTATGATTATCGGTGCCCTGCTGGGGGAGCGGGTGGCTGAAAATTTCAACGGAAACCCATCCACCTGGTCCGCAATTATGGGTTTTGGCTTTTTCTTTGCTGCCATGGCAGTTGTCAAATTAATGGATAAACGAGCCAGAAAAACAGGTCAATTCCGCCCGGAAATCATCAAAGTAAAAAGAAAGGCCAGAACCAATAATGCGGAGCCAGAATTTGACGCTCCGTTGACTCCGTGTTCTGTGGCAGAAAGGCATCAGGCACACCCTTAAATCCGGTTTTCATTTCCCGGCCTTTTGCACTCATTACTCATCAACATCGTTTTTGTTTGAAGATGGATAAAGCCCTCCGGCGACGGCGGTATGAAATATTGGTTTAACCTCACCATATCGCTTGCCAGATATTCTTCCAAAAGACGTTAGGCCTCCATCATTGAGTCATTGCGGTTGACTTTAAGTATCAAAAATCGTTAAAAACGAACTTATCTATGATGTCAAGTATATCAAGGGGCTTTGATTTAGCTCTTTGAAATAGGATCAGACTGGGGATAAAGTCGGATGAACCTGCCCTATTTTTCCCGGTATTTGCCAATGATGCTGCCATAAATATACTTTTGAAAAAGGAGATGTCTTTTGAAAAAAACCGGCTTGCTGAAAATTCTTGTGTATTTCTTTTGCCTCTCTTCAGTATTACCTGTCACCTACACCTATGCTGATGACTTAAACAGCATTGAACCACAGGTCGCTTATTCGGATTCCTCAACGGAAAATGGCGCATTCGGGTATGATGTTTGCGTGTATGATAAAACCGCTGCCGTGCTGGCCATGGAAGTTGCCTCTAATTCCGGATTGGCATCAGGGGGACAGATCAGCATGTTTGAATACAAAAACAATACCTGGCGTCAGACAGAAACGCTGAGACCCCTTGAAGGTGATCCGAATGGGGGATCTATCGAAAAAATTGACATCCATGAGAAAACCCTTGTTGCCGGTGCGCCTTTTCATAATGCCGACGGATTGAACCGGTCAGGCGCTGCCTTAATTTTTAATTTAAAGAATGGCGAATGGGAACAGACAGCAAAACTCAAAGCTTATGACGGCTCGGAAAATAGCCGTTTCGGCCAGGCGGTTGCTATTTGTGACGGGTTCATAATTGTTGGAAGTCCATGGGCGCCTGTTGACGGGGGAAGCGCTGCAGGGGCGGTTTATATTTTTTCTGATGATGATTCAGGGTCATGGCTTCAGCATTCAAAACTCGTTTCAGATGATCTGGCAGCAGGCGATGTTTTTGGATATGCCGTCGATATTCAAGGCAATACGGCCGTAGTTGGGGCATACCAGAAAGGCTCCTTCAAAGGTGCGGCGTATGTTTTTACCTATGATGGTTCACAATGGATCCAGTCCGCCCGCCTGAAAGACGACCATGCAGACGCAAAATACCAGGGCGTTTCCGTGGCCATATCAGACGACGAAAAAACCATCGCCTTAGGCTCTATCTTTGATGGACGGAGGTCCGGACAAACCGGAGCAGTCATTGTTTACGGCCTGGAGAGTGCGACTTGGGTCCAAAAGGCCCGGCTCATGGCCGGAGATCCGGAAGCGGATGACTGGCTGGGTCTTTCTGTCTCTGTTTCCGGAAACAATATTCTGGCAGGGGCTTATCAGGCAAGTGAATCAATCGAAAATTCAGGAGCGGCATATCTTTTTGAGTATGATGAAGCAATTTCCGACTGGCATTTATCATTTGTTTTCCAGTCAAAAAACCCTGTGGGGAATGAATGGTTTGGACGGCCCGTAGCATACCGGGAAAACCATATCCTCATAGGAGCCACAAAAAACAGTGATATGGCCGAGTCGGCCGGTGCTGCTTATTTTTTCAGCCAGCCAAAAGCCGACTCATCAGATGACGATACATGTTTCATTTCCATATCCGGTTCTTGCCAATAAACTGTAAAAAGCAAGATCGGATTGATGACCGGATTTGATACGATAAAATTTCTTTCTTACCGGGTTGGCACCGGTGAGTCATTAAAATACCCCGGGTGACATCGGCAACTTGTTGCCGGTGTCCGAAGGACAAAAGAGACACTATTTAATTTTCATAATCAAAGCACCTGTCGGTTTATTACCATAAACAACCCGACTTAAAAACAATCTTTCAGCCGGTCCCACTGACCGCTCTTTACCCATGTATATTTTCCCTTGAAATGATCGTCTATTTTGCTGGGTTTACGTGTGCTCCGGCGTTTAACATACCTGGAAAACCCACCCGGCCCTGCATTGTACATGGCATACAGCGAGCATGCCACCCCATCGTTGTCTAAAGCCTCATTTCCTTTGAGTGATTTCATTTTAGGCAACGCATATTTCTTTAAATAAAGATTTAAGATATCAATCCCCACAGCAGCATTATAGGCGATGTCCCACCGGACCCGTTCAATATTGTATATCCCCCGCCATACCCGTTCATTAATCTGCATCATACCGACAGACGATTTGTTGTATGACCGGATATAGGTCAGTTTCTTTTTATCCACAATAAACTGGCGAAAACAGCTCTCCTGCCATGCGGTGGCATAAACCGCCTTCTGAAACATCTGGTGGTAATTTCCCGGGATGCTGTTCTTTTTTAAATTCTTCTGAGTAGCGGCTTCCAGAAGGGTTTTAGTTTTAATAAGATGGGATTCAACATTATCCCTGGTCACCAGCCACGCTCTCATTTCCTTCAGGCTGGGGTGAAATCCGGATTTAGCTGCCCAGCATTCCTGTGGCATCAAGGCATTGTATAGTCCTGCCATGATCAACTGCCGGGTATTCATGGATATAGGTGAACTTTCCGTCTCGGGTTCCATTTCCCTGATTTCCTGTTCAAGAAGTTCTTTGTTAAAATCAGGAGCGGTGATTTCAAGAGGCGGTGCCATGCCCAAAAGTTTTCTCAAATCCGGATCAAGCAACTGGCTGTACTGCAGGGCCAGGGTTTTATTCTCAGACAACATCCGGGCCAGCCGGATGAATCCGTTTTCGCTGATTTCTATATTAAATACCGGCCCGAGTTTATCAAGTGCAGCCAATGCATCCGAAGCAGCAAAAAATGCAAGAAACCCCCATGAATTGGATGCGGGTTGCCCGAGCATTTGATTGGACATATCTTTAGCCAGATGCTTTTTTAAAATGGGCGACAGTCTTTCCCAGACATCCACAAACTGCTCTCTGACAAAATCTCCGGAAGAAGCCGGGGCCTCCGCCTCCAATTCGGCAACAAACCGATACCTTGCATCCAGCAGCACGGTCAGCAGCGTTTCGCGTTCCTCAACAGTTAACGGCATGTCCGTCAGAGACATCAGGGTCTGAACCAGAAAAGAATCCCACGTTTCACATATTTCAATAAAAGCGTCTATTTCATCAGGAGTAAGGGCCGCCGGAGCCGGTGGCACAGAGACGTCAGAAACGGTTTCAACATCCATAAGAATTTGTATTTTTAAAACTTCCGCATCAGAAACAATCTCACCGGGCCTGAGACTCTCAAGCATGGCATTCACCCGGGGATGGTCTGTTTCAGGCACAGCGCAAAGTAAAAAAGGCTTTACTTGCGCAATCGACTCATTGACCTCAATACGGATATTTCCCATGCGCGCCATGACAGGCGCTTTAAACAAATCCCATAAATCCCCCATCAGACTGGTATCCGGCCGATGATTTCTGTCCAGAAGAACGGATTTCACAGGATTCAAGGACAACTGCCAGTTGTCAGGGTTTATACCGGGCTTCATATGTACCAGCAGATAGCCGTCCCATTCGATGGGGAATAAACAATTACTCCCCATAAGGGCACCCCCGTTCAGGTGAACGGCCACCTCAACCCGCAACAGATTATTTTCACCTGCAAAGCGGGGATTTGAAAGGGAAATTCTCTGACAGTCATTGGCAGGATCACTGATGATCATCGTCTGACCCGGATCAATGAAAGCCGATTGAATCACAAGGGTTTTGAGAAAATGATAATCCAACTGCATGGGGAAAGTGATGGTTTCACCGCAGGCCGGTTTCGGGGCCAGCAACACGCCTCCAAACATTAAAACCATTATTGTAAAAAATGAAAAAGCATTTTTCATGAACAAATCCTTGATTAATCGATACAATGGGCCAGGCTTTCGTAGGGGCAGGCCCCCGTGCCTGCCCGATCAATAAATGCCAACAAACAAATGGACAACCACGGCAAACAAACGGGCAACCACAGGGGGGTTTGCCCCTACAACGATATCATTATCTGATATTGTGCATCGGTTTAATACATTAAACACAAAACAATATACGGATGGGGTTAAAATTAATTATGTATCATGTCCCCGGAATCCGTTCAAAGTGAATAACAATTCTTTTTGCCTGATCATCATCTAAAATTCTCTGACGTCGATAGCAGGAAAATGTTACAAAACGGGCATGATTTTCCCTGTCAAAAATCTTTCGACGCATTTACAGAATATCTCGTTGAATGATTGAGCGGAAATTCAAAAGAGTCCCTTTTGTTCTTCGAACACTGGCAACAAGTTGCCAGTGCCACCCGCCAAGATGCAACACTTAACAACTACAAAAGAACAATCATGCCTTTAGCTTATTTACTGAATAATCAGTTGTTTAATACAGACAGATCCAATTTCGTATTGTCGGGCCCCTTGCATCTTTTTATGAATACCCCCTAATTTAAAGGTCCAACCATCTTCACTCTTTTGGAGCTTTCGATAATTCGAAATCCGAACTCGGCAGCTTTCTGCGAGAGTATTTGTTTTAATTTCTTTGATTCATCAAAAAAGCAAACGTCAGGTATTATATGTTTTGAACCAGAATGTTCAATAATTAACATATTATTATCTTCACCTCCATAATCTGTAACTATTTCAAAAATTCTGCTGAAATATACTATTCCCTTTGCGCCACCAGTTTCACCCCAAGTAATCGTGTTGGAATAAATTTCAAGATAAGGAAATTTTCTGGAGAATCTTGAATACAGTTGGATGACCAAAAACATTAAAAAATAACATGAAAACAATATACTCATTGCTGAATGAGTTTTCAGAAACCAACGAAATGCAAAAAAAATCATTACTACAGTAATAAAAACACCAATCAGCCATAGATCCAATCTGTTATATTCATATCGGAATTCAGGCGAATGATTACTCATAAGTCCCCTATCTTAAATCTTAAATAATTTCTGGATCGCCTCCGCTTGACCATTTGAATTCATGTCTTTCAGGGCATCCGTCACCAAGATCAAAATCCCCACCGAGTAACGCAACAAATGGACAAATCAGACCGATGCCTCACCGCAAAGGGTAGGTAAAGACCGCCCCCTCAAAGTTTCGGACCTTCAGTTGGCAGGGACCGGATTCCAGCACATATTCCGGCAGGATGGGAATCTTGCCGCCGCCGCCGGGCAGGTCGATCATGTACTGGGGCACGCCGATGCCGGATAACCGTCCGCGCAGATGACGCATGATGTTAAGGCCGGTTTCAATGGATGCGCGAAAATGCCGGGTGCCTTCCACCGGGTCCGCGTGATGCAGGTAATAGGGTTTAACTCTTATTTGAAGCAGGCGCTGCATCAGCGTCATCATGACCTTTAAATCATCATTAACGCCTTTGAGCAGAACGGTTTGTGAACCCAAAGGGATTCCCGCATCGGCCAGGGCAGCACAGGCAGCTGTTGACTGAGGCGTAATTTCATCCGGATGATTGAACTGGATGTTTACATAAAGCGGATGATACTTTTTTAAGATGTCAGTCAGAAAGTTATCGACACGTTGCGGCAATGCGCAGGGTATCCGGGTATGGATACGGATGATTTCGACATGGGGTATCTGACGGATTTGACTTAAAATTTGTTCCAGCCGGACATTGTCCAGCATCAGCGGGTCTCCGCCGGAAAGAATCACATCCCGAACAGCCGGTGTGGACCGGATATATGCGATACCTGCGGCAATATCACTTTCGGAAACTTGTTTTTCCTGGCCGAGCCTTCGTTTACGCATACAATGCCGGCAATAGATCGCACACTGATTGGACACCATAAAAACCACCCGGTCCGGATACCGGTGAATCAGGCTCGGCACCGGCGACTGGGGTTCTTCACACAGCGGATCAGGTTTTAAAAAAATTTCCTGATCCAGCTCCGCTAAATCCGGAATCACCTGTTTATATATGGGGTCACCGGCTTTTCCAATCAGGGACAAAAAATACGGGTTGATCCGCATGGGATATTTTCGGGTGACCCGCAGGACTGCGTTTTGGTCAATCGAAAATATCTCTGCAAGGGATTCAGCCGTTACAAGACTCTCAGAGAAAGAGTCTTTTTCGGATACATTATATTGAGATGAGTTAATTTTTAACATATTGAATTTTCAATTCTTAATTTTCTATTTCCGGGTACGATCATGATTGAGAATAGGATTATTTTTTTTTGCTTAAAGGCAGGCTTAACCCTATTGTCGCAAGTTTGATTCGTTCATTTGCAAGGCATAAAGGGTGAAGCGTGTGAAAGCAGGGTTAACTTCCCCAGCGCAGCGACAAATCATGATCCAGGTGCAGATGGTCGAGCACCCGTGCCACAATCGAATCCACAAGAGCCTCAATGGTTGCGGGCCGGGTATAAAAACCCGGTGAAGGCGGCAAAATGGTTGCGCCGGCTTCAGCAACCCGGGTCATGTTTTTCAGATGAATCAGGCTAAACGGCGTCTCTCGCGGCATCAGAATCAGCGGCCGTTTTTCCTTCAGGCAAACATCTGCTGCCCGATGAATCAGGTTGTATGTGATCCCGCATGATACGGCAGCCAGCGTATTCATTGAACAGGGAGCAATCACCATCCCTTGATGCTGAAATGAACCGCTGGCAATGTGGGCAAAAGAATCCGACGGGTTGATTTCAATCAGGCTGGCCTGTTCATGAAATGATGCGCCGGTCTGTTTTAGATATGCGGCAATGGGGCCGGTTGTATAATCAGTTTCATGGGCCGCGACCTCCCTACCCGCCTCGGACATGAGCACGAACACATCTGCCGGGAATTTCATCAACGCAGAAACAAGATGAAAACCGTAGATACTGCCGGATGCACCGGTTATCGCAACGATAAATTTTTTCTTCATTACACCCACCGCCTGACCAGTTCATCTGCCAGAATTCCGACAAACAAAACAACTGAAATGACACTGTTGACATGAAAAAAAGCAATATTGATGTGTTTTAAATCATCCGGATTGACCAGCTTGTGTTCCACCACAAACAGGGCTCCGATCAGGCACACCGTCACCAGATAAACAGACTGCATATCAAATATAAAGTAGACCATTAAAAAAAAGCCAAAAGACGCGACATGCAGCACAGAGGAAAGGTTCAGCGCATTGTGAACCCCGATTTTCGACGGAATGGAAAACAGCTTTTCCTCCTGGTCAAACTCCGCATCCTGGCACGAATAGATAATGTCAAAACCGGCAATATACGTCATCAGGGCGCAAGACAGGCATAAAATCCCCCAGGAAAACGTGCCGGTTGCCGCAATCCATGCTCCCATCGGCGCAAGGGAAATGGCAAATCCCAGGTAAAGGTGGCACCATTGGGTAAAGCGTTTGGTATAGGAATACCCGAACAGCACCCCGAGCACCGGCAAGGACAGGTAAAAGCACAGCTTGCTGAGCATGGCAGCGGAAAGAACAAAAATTACCGAAGAAATTACCACAAAACCGACGGCAGAGGTCATGGACAATTGGCCGGACGGAATCTCACGGTTTTGCGTGCGGGGATTTTCTCGGTCAAAGCCGACATCCGCAATCCGGTTAAACCCCATGGCCGCGGACCGGGCACTGACGGCTGCGGCAATAATCCAGAAAATATCCATAATTCCCAGGGTGTGCTCCCGAAATGCCAGCACCACGGCCGACAAAACAAACGGCAATGCAAAAATCGTATGTGAAAATTTGATCATCCGGCCGTAAGTTTTTATCTTTTCAAATATTTTCTGCACCGGCCGGGATAGTTCAGTGTTATCTGTCATAAATTTTATAGTCCCACGCCATGAATAAGTGCTCCGCAATCCGGGCATTTGTTATCAATAATTTTATTTTTTGCCACACGAAATCCCCTCCGGTCGATCAATTTTTGGCCGCAGCTGTAGCAAAACGTATTTTCACTGTTTTCACCGAAAACATTGCCGGTATAAACATATTTCAAGCCGGCATTGAGCCCTGTATCCCGGGCCATCAGCAACGTTTCCAGAGGCGTTGCCGGCCGGTCGGTCAACTTATAGGTCGGATGAAACCGGCTGACATGCCACGGCGTATCATCTCCGAGTTCGTTGACAATAAACGCTGCCAGAGCTTTCAATTCTTCCGGGTCATCATTTAACCCGGGAATCAAAAGGGTTGTCACTTCCACAAAAATATCCAGGGCCTTCATCTTTTTTAAAGTCTCTAAAACCGGAGCCAGGCGGGCTTTGCACATTTTTTTATAAAAGTCATCGGAAAATGCCTTTAGATCCACATTGGCCGCATCCAGAAACGGACTGGCCATATCAAGAGCTTCGGCAGACATATATCCATTGGATACAAAAACATTTTTAATATTTTTTGCATGCGCCAGCTTTGCGGTCGCCAGGGCCAGTTCAAAAAACACCGTGGGCTCAGTGTATGTATATGCAATGGATTTACAGTTTCCTTTTTCCGCACCCGCAACGATATCTTCAGGCGAAAAAGATTTTCCCACAATCCGGCCGTCATAGTCGGTTGCCATTTGCGCGATGTCCGCGTTCTGGCAGAAACTGCATTTTAAGTTGCACCCCACGGTTCCGATGGAATATGACAGCGTTCCGGGATAAAAATGATACAGCGGTTTTTTTTCAATGGGATCAATATGGCAGGCAATGACCTTGTCATAAACCAGGGTTTCAAGGTATCCGTTTTTATTTTCCCGCACATTGCAGATACCCCGGCGACCGTCTTTGATAATACACCGGTGGCTGCACAAATAACACTGAACCGTATGGTCTTTTAACGGGATATAAAGCAATGCTTCCATGGTGAACTCCTTAAATTTAGGTAGAAGGTGGAAGGTAGAAGACTGAAGGTAAAAGCTTGAAACATAAAATATAAAAAATTAGTACTAAATTTTTATATGAATCAAAATTTCCTGAAAGAAAACGACGTTCTTCCGCCCTAAACCTTAAAACTTCTACCTTCCACCTTTTTTTCCGCACAACTGACCGGCCGGCTGTTTGATGCAACCGAATTGGCCGAGACGGATTTCAGCTTCAACGGCTGTGTTGTGAACCGGGGCACCGGCAACGCCATAATGCCGGCAAATGCACCGAACGGACTTTTCCGGACAAATTTCGATTTCTCAAACCGGTCAATCATCGGATTTGCCATTCCGGGAAAATGACAGGTCGTTTGCCAGGTGACGGGCACATCTCCCAGAAGAGAAGTAAATAAATATTTAACTTCACCAATACTGAAAAAACGGGCACGATTATAGACGGTTGATTTAAAAATGCCCTTAAAACGCCGCTGAAATGCTTTTAATGCATATTTGTTCAGGGTGCCCACAAATACGCCGTCTTTGGCCACCCGGCAGGCTTCTTCCAGTGCCTTTCGGGGGTCATCGACAAATTCAAGGGTCATGCACAGAGTCGCGTAATCAAACGAATTGTCGTCAAACGGCAGGTCTTCGGCATGCGCACGATGAAGATCCACACGATGCCCAACTTTTTTTTTAGCGATATCAAGCATATAAAGAGACGGATCCACGCCGGTCAGCTGAATACCCTTGCCGATAAACGGCATCAGGCTGGTACCTGCACCGCATCCGATATCAAGAAGCCGTTCCCCGAATCGCGGATGCAGCATCTCGACCATCAGCCGGTTTTCAAGATCAACGACTCTCTGGTTGCCGTCTTTACTCAACCAGAGATCGTATGCAACAGCATCATTAAAATCAAATACATAGCCCATGGGTGTGTTGTAATTAAATAAACTGATTTTTTCAAGGAGAAAGCAGAAACGACAGGCACTTAATACAGAATAAAGAATAACCTTTTTTATTTCAAACAGTTTCCAGGTACCATGCATCTTGATTTACACTCTAATTTTTTATGCCCATTTTGTTGAATCAATGATATGGTGTTTATTTTTTTATCTTGTTCATATGCATACGGATTGCTAAATTCTAATAACCGTCAACCTTTTTAACAGACAATTAAATTTTGACCATATGGGAAAATGTATTAATCATCCGGATATTGAAACACGGTATATTTGTCAGAAACATAATTATTATTTGTGCGAAAAATGCATGACATGCAGGGATCCAAAACTTTATTGTAAATACAAGACCGCATGCCCCATCCGGTTCATGGAAAAAACCAACATGGATGGAGATGACATAAAATAATTTTTTATACACTCAATTTAGGTTTACATTGGATTTTATTTAAATAATTTGACGCAGGTAAAAATGAAATTTTATAAATACCATGGCCTGGGAAACGATTACATTGTTATAGACCCTGCCGACCACCCCGATGAACTGTCGGAATCCGGGATTCAAACCATCTGCCACCGGAATTTCGGTATTGGTTCCGATGGAATCCTGACGGGTCCGATCCGGACAGAAACGGCTGATTTTGCCGTCCGAATATTCAATCCGGACGGCAGTGAAGCGGAAAAAAGCGGAAACGGCTTAAGGATTTTCTCCCGGTATTTATATGACAAAAAGCTGGTTTCAAATGCACCGTTTACCATCTCAACAATTGGCGGACTTGTTGAATCCCGCATCCATGAAGATGGCATGATATCCGTAGATATGGGTATCGTGAGTTTTGATAGCGAAAAAATCCCCATAACCGGCCCTAAACGGCAGGTTTTAAATGATAAGATTGAAATTAACGGACAAGAGATCACGTACTGCGGGGCCACCATTGGCAACCCCCACTGCGTGATTATTCGCGATGAAATTTCACCGGAGCTCGCAAAACAGCTGGGGCCGAAACTGGAAACCCATCCGAATTTTCCCAACCGGACCAATGTCCAGTTTATGAAAATCATTGACCCGTCCAACATTTACATAGAAATATGGGAACGCGGGGCCGGATACACACTGGCGTCCGGGAGCAGCAGCTCCGCATCCGCCGCAGTCGCCTTTCAGTTAGGGCTTACAAATCAGGATATGACCGTCCACATGCCGGGCGGAACTCTGGAAATCCATGTTCATAAAGATTTGTCTATTACATTAACAGGCCCGGTGACCCGAGTGGGAGAAGGATTTATTGACGCTGAAATATTTCAGCAGAACCTAAAATAACAAATTGATATTTAAAACTATTACTTTAAATAAAACATACCAGACAGCAAAAAATGAAAGATTTTTTTAACGTAACACCGCTTGAAAAAGTATTTGAATATATTGCGACGTTCCCGGTGGTTGAATCTGAAACCGTTTACATTGACAAGGCGACGAAAAGAATTCTTGCGCAAAACATCCGCTCAGAGGAAGATGTTCCCGGATTTTCACGATCCACCATGGACGGATACGCGGTTTGCGCGGCATCAACATTCGGGGCAACTGAAGGAAACCCGGCTTACCTGACAATCAACGGTGCCATATCCATGGGCGAAAATCCGGCCGCCCGCGTTGTTCCGGGAAGTGCCATTCGCATTTCAACCGGCGGAATGCTGCCCGATGGTGCCGACGGTGTGGTCATGATGGAATATGCCACTGAAATCGACGAAACCACCGTAGAAATTTACAAAAGTGTGGCGCCTGGCGGCAATGTGATCACAAAAGGCGAGGACGTTCAAAAAGGCCAGGCACTGCTGCCTGCCGGGACAAAACTCCGGCCCCCGGAAATCGGCCTGCTTGCCGCACTGGGTATTGAGCAGGTGGATGTATACAAAAAACCGGTGGTCGGCATCATATCCACGGGGGATGAAATTGTTCCCATTCAAACCATCCCGGGCCCGGCACAGGTTCGTGATATCAATTCCTATTCCATCAGCAGCCAGGTCGTCCAGGCAGGGGGAATCCCCGTGAGTTTCGGCATCATAAAAGATAATTACGACGTTTTGCTTGAAACCTACAGGCGCGCCCTTCAGAAAACGGATATGCTCATTATTTCCGGCGGCAGTTCCGTGGGCACCCGGGACCTGACCATAGAGGTTTTAAGATCTTTAACTGATTCAAAAATTCTTGTGCACGGAATCCCCATCAGTCCGGGGAAACCAACGATTTTGGCCCGGGCCGGCAACAAACCGGTCTGGGGACTGCCCGGTCATGTTACATCCGCCATGGTCGTATTCGACCGGGTGGTTCGGCCCTTTATCGCGCATGCTGCCGGCATAACACTTGACCATAACCATCATACACGTCGTATTTCCGCAAAAACCAGCAGAAACATCGCATCCACCCAGGGCCGTACGGATTTTATCCGGGTCCGGCTGCGGCAATCAGATGACGGGCTGCGGGCGGAACCGGTTTTGGGTAAATCCGGGTTAATCAATACCATGCTCCAGGCAGACGGTCTGGTCGAAATTGACATGAATACTGAAGGACTGGACAAGGGAACAGAAGTATCGGTGATTCCGCTATAACATTGATGGCGTTGCCAAAAGTCCCATCTACTGCGTTGTAGCTGTTTTCCAGGCTCTCAACATACGACTTGTATTGTTTCCAGCCTGAAAACCCGCTACGCCTTATATATGGAACTTTTAACTTAGCCACGTCATACTTATTACTATTTACAGAAACATCAACATTAATGACAAAAGAAATACCTGCGAAATAAACAATGACTGATAAACGAAATATTTACCTGAAAATGAAAACACTGGTAGAAGCAAAAAATATCCTGCTTGAAGCATTCCCGGATTTTGACCGGCTTTGTTTTGAGACTATTGATGTGGCGGATGCGGTTAACCGGGTGCTGTCCGAACCGGTCTTTGCAGCCATGTCTTCTCCAAATTATCATGCCGCAGCCATGGACGGCATTGCCGTTGCTGCAGAATCAACTTTTGGTGCTGCGGAAACGGACCCGAAAATACTTTTGATCGGCAAAGACGCGCATTATATTAATACCGGCCATGTGATGCCGGAAAACACCAATGCCGTCATTATGATCGAGAATATCAATGCACTGAATGACCAGCAGCTTGAAATCATTGCGCCGGCTTTTCCCTGGCAGAATGTTCGCCGGATGGGTGAAGATATTGTGGCCACGGAACTGGTTTTTCCCCGAAACCATAAAATAACTCCTTACTGTCTTGGTGCCCTGATTTCAGCCGGCGTTTTTCGCGTTAATGTCCGCAAAAAACCGGCTGTGTTTATCCAGCCCACCGGATCGGAGCTGGTCGATCATAGCAAAGTGCCAAAAAAAGGATTACCCCCCGGCCAGGTTCTGGATTCCAACTCGCACATGCTGGGAAAACTGGTGGACACCTGCGGTGGATCTTATTTTAAAAACAAAATCAGTGAAGATGAATTTGAACTGATTGCCAAACCCATACAAGACGCCGCAGCCGGTGATTTTGACATGATTTTCATCAGCGGCGGCTCATCTGCCGGGTCAAAGGATTTTACCCGAAAAGTCATTTCCGAACTGGGAGATGTGCTGATTCACGGTGTGACCATGATGCCGGGCAAGCCTGTTATTGTTGGAAAAATCAACGGAAAACCAATTTTCGGCATACCGGGTTATCCAGTTTCGGCCATTATCGCATTTGAACAACTGGTTCGGCCGCTGATCAACCGAATGCTTCACCAGCCGGATATCCCGAACCACGAAATCCAGGTTACCCCCACCAGGAAAATCCCCTCTAAGCTCGGACTTGAAGAATTTTTAAGGGTCAAACTGGGAAATGTGAGCGGTCAAATTGTGGCAACCCCCCTGCCCCGGGGCGCCGGATGCATCACCAGTTTTACCGAAGCAGACGGTATTATCCGGATCCCCAATCATATTGAAGGACTCGCTGAAAACAAACCGACCACCGCCACCCTGCTCCGACCGTTGCCTGAAATCCAAAATACGATAGTGGCCGTGGGAAGCCACGACAATACCATGGACGTGCTGGCTGATCTGCTCCGGGCCAAAAGCTGTCGGGTGTCTCTTTCATCCAGCCATGTGGGAAGTATGGGCGGACTGATGGCAATCAAAAAGGGATTGACCCATGTGGCCGGAACCCACCTTTTAAACCCGGATGACGGCACTTACAATATTTCCTATATTCAAAAATACCTGCCCGGCACCTCCTTAAAACTGGTCCACCTGGTTCAAAGGGAACAGGGCCTGATCGTTGCAAAAAACAACCCTAAAAATATACAGGGAATAGAAGATTTAAACCAAAAAGGCATATCCTTTATAAACCGCCAGAGTGGTTCCGGCACCCGGATTCTGCTGGATTTCAAGCTCAGCCAGACAGGCCTTAACTCAACGGATATTTCCGGTTATTCAAATGAAGAATTCACTCACATGGCCGTGGCCGTCGCTGTTCTGGGCGGGAGCGCTGATGCCGGCTTAGGGATATATGCTGCGGCAAAAGCATTGAATCTTGATTTTATTCCGGTGGTAACCGAGTCATATGATCTTTTGATACCGGCTGATGTATTTGACACAAAAAATATTCAGCTTTTGCTGGAAATAATTCGCTCAAATGCATTTAAAACAAAAGTCACCGCACTTGGCGGATATCATACGCAAAACACAGGAGAGATCACTTGGAGCAGCTGATGGCTTATGAACTGATTGATCATACGGCCGATATCGGTATTTGCGTAACCGAAACTTCGATCAAGGGTCTGTTTGAAATTTCCGCTTTGGCCATGTTTGAACAAATCGCGGACACCTCAAAACTCAAGGGCACACATACGAAAGGTATCCATGTAAAAGGCATCGATCGGCCGGACCTTCTGATCAACTGGCTCCGGGAACTGCTATGGTGCTGGACAATAGACAATTGTCTGGTCAGGGAAATAACGATAAACAAAATAAGTAAAAATCACCTTTCAGCAAACATCACCTATGATGAATTTGATCCCGAAAAACATGAAATATTAAAAGATATCAAGGCCGTGACCTACCACGGCGCTTCTGTTGAAGAAGTGGATCAGTGCTGGCAGGCAACGATTATTTTTGATGTATAATTAAATTTAAGGACCATTATTATGGAACTTATACAGATTGACGACTTCCGCTGGGAAATAAAAAGACAAGGCCCCATGCGGGTGCCGGCCCGGATCTATTCCAGTGCCGCGATGATCGAGACCATCAAAAAGGAAGAGACCTTTAAACAACTGGTCAATGTGGCCCAACTTCCCGGAATCATCAACGCGGCCATGGCCATGCCGGACATTCACTGGGGATACGGCTTTCCCATCGGCGGTGTGGCTGGGTTTGACTGCGACACCGGTATAATATCCCCGGGAGGTGTCGGGTACGACATTAACTGCGGCGTCCGGCTGGCTGCCACCAGCCTGACGGAAAAAGAAGTCCACCCACAGATTGAAAACCTTGTAAATGCGCTCTACAGGGCCATTCCTTCGGGTGTCGGGTCCACGAGCGACGTCAAACTTTCTTATCCGGATTTAAAAAAGGTTTTAAAAACCGGCAGCAGCTGGGCGGTGGGAAACGGTTATGGTGAAGACACGGACATCATCCATACGGAAGACCACGGCTGCATGGAAGACGCAGATCCGGCCGCTATCAGCCAGCGGGCCCTGGAGCGGGGAAAAAAACAGCTGGGAACGCTCGGTTCCGGCAATCATTTCCTGGAAATCGGAGTGGTTGAAAAAATTTATGATGAAAAAGCCGCACGAATATTCGGACTTTCCGAAAACATCATTACCGTGATGCTCCATACCGGATCACGGGGCCTGGGCTATCAGGTATGCGATGATTTTCTGGCATCCATGACAAAAAATCTACATAAAGGCGGAATTCCCGTTCCGGACCGTCAGCTTGCCTGCGCGAAAATAAAATCACCGGCCGGAGAACAGTATTATCGGGCCATGAGTTGCGCCGCCAACTTTGCCTGGGCCAACCGGCAGGTGCTCATGCATAATGCCAAAGACGTTCTGATGCGGGTTTTCAATATCAGCCCAAGAGATCTTGCCATGCGCCTGGTTTATGATATATGTCACAATATTGCCAAATTTGAAACCCATGTGGTGGCCGGCAGAAAACAGCGTGTGTGTGTTCACCGAAAAGGTGCCACCCGGGCATTTGCTCCGGGTCACCCGGCGTTATGTGATGAATATCGGGATGTCGGGCAGCCGATCCTGATCCCAGGGGATATGGGAACGGCTTCTTATGTGCTGGCCGGTACTCAGAAATCAATGGATGAAACTTTCGGCTCCACCTGTCACGGTGCCGGGCGTGTACTCAGCCGGACAGCCGCTAAAAAAGCGGCAAAGGGACGACCGTTAAAACGGGAGCTGGAAGACAAAGGTATTTATGTCCGGTGGACAGGACGGTCTACAATGGCCGAGGAAATGCCGGATGCCTACAAGGATATCTCCCAGGTGGTGAATGTGGTGCATGGGGCCGGGATATCAAAGAAGGTGGCAAAGTTGCGCCCCATTGCCGTTGTTAAAGGCTGATTCGCTTATTTACTGTGTTAGAAAGGGTTCGCGGTAGCATCTTACTACAGCGTCACCCCTCCTGCCTTGCAAATAAGCGAATCAGACTTTAACTATTTGAAAAAATAAATTACAAAACATTAAAGCACTCTTTTAATCCATAAAAAATAAGGAGAAAAATATGACTCCCGATATTTTCAGAGAATACGATATCCGCGGGATCGCCGGAACTCAGATCACGGAAGAAGATGTGCTGAACATCGGCAAGGGTATCGGCACTTTTTTGGCGGGAAACGACTGTTTTGAGCTGACTGTGGGGCGCGACTGCCGCACCACCTCAGACAGGTATTCGGAACTGCTGATCCAGGGCCTCCTGTCAACAGGGTGTCATGTCACGGATATCGGCGTATGCCCGACGCCGGTCCAGTATTTTTCCATCCGGCATTTAAATAAAAAAGGCGGTGTGATGGTGACCGCCAGCCATAATCCGCCCGAATACAATGGGTTTAAAATCTGCAAAAACCTGGATTCCGTTCACGGAGAGCAAATCCAGGAAAT
>JAQYVU010000196.1 GCA_030145385.1 Desulfococcaceae bacterium | reverse complement strand
ACCGGTTATTGTGTAATCTATGGTTGCTGTTTTAAATGGTAATTTTTTTTCCCAGGGGCTTTCGATTGCAGCAGCGGTGGTTGCGGTGAGCATCAGAGCCAACAGACAAATGACTATTTTTTTCATCTTTCTCCTCCTTGAATGGGTTCTGCAGTTGAACATTAAAATATAATAAAATTAAATATCTATCCGATTTACCACCCGGCCGGCCTAACGGCAGCCAGAAAAATATACCTATAATTACAGAGCATTAGTACATCCCGACCTGATATATATGAAAAAAAATATGCAAGATTTGAGTAGCACATCCATTGATCCTTGACCATACAATAAATCAACGCATAACAACATAAACCAGGAAGAATCATCACAGATGATATAACTGTTTAAAAATGCGTCCAACCATCATGAACCGAGGACGCCGAAAATGATCTTTACATTTTGCAAGAAGATTTTATAATATTAATATAAACGTTTTTTTAATGGGAAACCTTTCATTGAGCAAGGAGGGAAAACCATGCCCACATATGAATATAATTGTGAGAATTGCCGGAAAAATTTTTCGCTTAAAATGAAAATCGCGGAATATGAAAAGAAAAAAATCACCTGCCCGGAATGTGACAGCCCCAAGGTTAAAAAACAACTGACCGCCTTTCAGACCAAAACATCCAGAAAAAGTTAAGCCCTGATTCGAATACTCTTAAATAATTTTCACAGCACCAGTCAAGGTATCGAACTTTTCATCGTGATTCCGGATTGAAATGTGCTCAAGCCTTTTGAGCGATGGGTGCAAATACTGCATCCTGCAGACCGGCCAGGTCTTTGGGGGACAGTTCAATTTCAAGCCCCCTGCGGCCGGCGCTCACATAAATGGTCTCATAATTCAATGCACTCTGGTCAATCACTGTTTTCAGCTTCTTTTTCTGCCCCAGGGGACTGACGCCACCCAGCACATAACCCGTTGATCTTTCGACATCTTTAGGATCGGCCATTTTGGTTTTTTTGGCACCTAAAGCAGATGCAAAGGCTTTTAAATTCAGCTGACCGCTGACCGGAACCACGGCGACGGCAAGCTGTTTCCCATCCAATGATGCCACCAGTGTCTTAAAGACCCTGTCTGCGCTGACATTTAATCTATCGGATGCCTCTTGACCATAGGATTGAGATGACGGATCATGATCGTACTGATGAATCTGATAATTAATCTTTGCTTTTTTAGCGGTATTGACTGCCGGAGTCATTATCTTTTCTTCCAACTAACTCATCTGCAACATTTTGATATGATTGATAAGTTATTTTCGGATACAGTGGCATAAATTGCCATCAATAAGCTTTTTATTGAGAATGGCAGAAAAACGACGAACGATTCTTCAAAGCAAAACAATCAATTCACCACCCACAGCGCCATATTTTCCATTTTCTTTAACATTTTCTGGCTGTAGCGGCCGGAAATCACCTCCTCGACAAACGGCACAATAGCTCTTCTGCCGACAATAATGGAACCGATTTGTTTGTCCTTGGACAGCTCAAGCGTGGAGTCCACCGGATTGGCTGCTTCCACGATCAGGTCGGAAATTTTATCTGAAAGTATGCCGGAATCAACCAGGCATTCCTTCATACTTTCAATTGACGGGCAAATACACTCCACATCCCGCAACGGGCAATCGTGGTCACTATTTTTACAATTAAAATCCACCGCTTCATTTTTTTTTGCCGCGCAACGCGCCACATGGCAAATGGCTATGCTGAAATTTTGAATATCCAGCAACGCGCCAATACTATAAATGCTTCTAAACGCTTCTTCCCGCCGGTCAACGCTGACCAGCAGTTTGTCCGTCTTGGGATCTCCGTCCACGATAATCAGCGGAATTCTGTTCATCTTTCCTGCCAGTTTAATGGCAAGGCTGCCGATAAATTTATCCTTTAAACGGCTTCTGCCGGTTTTGCCAACAACCACCGCATCATATTCATCCCGGGCTTCTCTGAGAATCTCATCAATCACCCGCTCTTGTTTCTTTTTAATTTTAACCCTTACAGCCGGTTCCGGATAACCCGCACCCCGTATCCTGGCAACGGCTTTGTCCATGAACTGATTCATGCTTTTATGATCCGCAGACATCCACTTATCGATGTTCTTCATTTTTTCATCATAGAGCGGGTTTCCGGAAATACTTTTTCCCAGATCCGGGTTTTGGGTGTCCACATGAAATAATACCATTTCCGTTCGATCCCGCGGAAACATTTTCGCAGCATATACGGCCGCACTCAGGGCCTGATCAGAACCATCCACCGGAATCAAGATTTTCAGTTTTTGTTTTATCATAAAAGCATCCCTTAATTATTATGTTGATCCACGTCTATGCATATCCGGCACAAAACAATTTCCATGTCACGCCCGAACCTAACAGGCCCGGATCAAAATGATTAAACCCCATGCGATCCGGAATCTCAAACCTTCGCTGTTTCCGGATAAAAACGCATTTATCGTTTCAATACAGACATACGGTAGTATCTCACTTTTTAGAAACTGACTCAAGAATATTCGTCGGGGATTTGCCTATCGAGTACACTCGTCACATGTATTTGTGTTTAATTTCAGTTAAAATACATACCAGAAATTATTTTTTTGAAATGACTTAGGAAATAAAATGCAGGGGGGGTTTCTGCAGATAAAAAAAATCCCCGCAGCAGACTGCGGGGATTTTCCAACTTAATGTTCCGGTGATTATTTGATTATGGGGGAATCATATCGGCGGTGCGATGGTCACCAGTACCCGCAGATCGGTTTCCGCATATATGCCGTGGGGTTCATTGATATCAGATATCAGAACATCGCCGGGCGCTGCGGGAATCCTCGCATTGTCTTTTCCGAGAAATTCCCCATTGCCCTCCAGAATAGCAATACTCAGCTGCCCTTCAATATCATGGGAATGAATGGGGAGTTCCTGGCCGGCTTTAAAATTAAAATTTAAAATCTTAAAATAAGGCGATTCATGTACAATCAGCCTTTTAAAATGCTTTTCGTTAAAATCATTTTCTTCAAATACAGCTACTTTTTTCAGCATAACTGCACCTCCTTTTCAAGATACGGTTTTAATAACCTGTCAGGAATTCCGGAAGTTGGACCGGAGCCCGAATGTTAGCGGCCCCGGTCCGGAGGGTAAACACGATATATTAAACCCGGACTATCCTAATATGGCTTTCAAATCTTCATCCGGTGTACTGATGGGCGCAATATTGAATTTTTCCACCAGGATGTTTAAGACATTGGGTGTGATAAACGCCGGCAGAGTCGGCCCCAGGCGGATATCCGTAATTCCGAGGTAAAGCAGGGTCAGCAGGATGGCCACGGCTTTTTGTTCATACCAGGACAGAATCATGGACAACGGCAGATCGTTGACACCGCACTCGAACGCTTCGGCCAGGGCCACCGCGATCTGGATGGCGGAATAGGCGTCATTGCACTGTCCCACATCCAGCAGTCGAGGAATACCGCCGATATCTCCCAGTTTTTTATCAAAGAACCGGAACTTGCCGCAGGCCAGGGTCAGCACCACACAGTCGGCAGGTACTTTTTCCACAAACTCGGTATAATAGTTTCTGCCGGGTTTGGCCCCGTCACATCCGGCCACCAGAAAGAAATGGCGAAGATCCTTGTTTTTTACTGCTTCAATGACCGTACCCGCAACGCCCATGACCGCGTTTCTGGCAAACCCGACCATGACGGTGTCTTTGTCGGTATCTTCGGCAAACCCCGGTAATGCCAGTGCTCTGTCGATAACGGGTGTAAAATCCTTGTCCGCGAGATGGGTCACGCCCGGCCATCCGACGAGTCCGGTGGTGAAAATATTTTCATTGTAATCTTCTTTGGGTTTTTGAATACAATTGGTGGTCATCAGAATTGCACCCGGGAACTCGGCAAATTCTTTTTTCTGGTTCTGCCAGGCGGTTCCGTAATGACCGTAAAAATGAGAGTATTTTTTCAACTCCGGATATCCGTGACAGGGAAGCATTTCACCGTGGGTGTATACATT
>JAQYVU010000195.1 GCA_030145385.1 Desulfococcaceae bacterium | reverse complement strand
TCCTGGAAATTTTGATTGCAGGCAAGATCTACCGTGGTAATCCGGTTTGCCATCTGTATTGATTTCTCAAGACAGGTATCGTCGCACAATACCATAATCGCCCCGGCACCGGCGGAATTTCCGGCAACTTCCACCTTGTCCGGAGCCATGCGCGGGATCATTCCCAAAGTCATCATATCCTTTTTATCAATAAATGATCCAAAGGCACCGGCAATGATAATTTTTTCCGGTTTGTCAATGCCCGCTTTTTCCAGAAGTAATTCAATCCCGGTAATCAATGCCGCCTTGCCAAGCTGGACGGAGCGGATATCTTTTTGGCTGATGAACACGGCAGATCCGTTTGCCGCCGCATTTTCCGGTACCAGAACATATTGCTTGATGTCGCGTTTAAACGCACCGCCGGGTTCGATGATGTGTTTGTCGCAGAATTGGGCCACGGCGCTGATAACGCCGGTGCCGCAGATTCCGGCCGGCTTCAGTCCGGAAGAATTTAACGGATTGATAAATGCGCAATCGGGAAGGTTGTTATCATTTCTGATTTCCACTTTGTTAATGGCACCGGGGATTGCCTGCATGCCGCAGGATAACGATGCGCCTTCAAACGCCGGCCCGGTTGCGCATGAAGTAGCAAAAAGACCGTCTTTTCCTTTGAGCAGCAGTTCACCGTTGGTACCCAGGTCCACGAGAAGCGTGCCTTTTGGCTGGCTTTCAATGTCAACCGCCAAGGCCGCGCCCAGGATGTCTCCCCCGATGAATCCTGATACCTGGGGCAGTGTCTGAATTGAAAAATCCTTTATCTCAAACCCCAAATCGCCGGCCCGGATATGTTTGGCATCATAAAAAGCCGGCTGGTAAGGGGAAATTCCTATGGGCTTTGGATCGACACCCGCCAGTATATGAATCATAGTTGGATTGCCAACGGTCACCATTTGTGAAATTTCAGTCTCTTCAAAATCAAAAGAGGCCAAAAGCTTTTTTAGTCCCCATTCTATTGCCCTGATAACAAGATTCTGCAGATGCCCAAGGTTTTTCTTTTTTTGGCAGACGGCCCCGATACGGCTCATGACATCATCCCCGTACAAGGCCTGGGGATTTCTAACCGCGACAGATGACAGAACCTCGCCTTTTGTCACGTTGCAAAGGTACATGGCAATCGTTGTTGTGCCAAGGTCCGTGGCAATGCCGTAAGACTCTTTTCCGCCGGCATGGATAAACTTGTTTTTGAAGGCTTCAGGGAAAAATACAGGGGGCTTACTGATAATGTGCAGGGGCATCATGGCCGATTCAGGGATCTCAATGGTGATATCTTCCGAAACCTCATGGTTACAAGAGGTTATTATTTCATGGCCCCCATTGTCTAAGATCTTTTTAACCCGGCATTTTTTACAGATGCCTTTGCCTCCGCAATCAGATCTTAAAAACAACCCCTGATCCATGAGCGCTTCCATCAGTCTTGTATCGGCGGCTGTTTTAATCCGCCGGCCGCCGGGCAAAATCTTAATATGGTATTTTTTGTCTGGCATAAACCGTCCTTAATGTATTGAAAAATTGTCTTTCATCTGGCATTTGTCTTTTTTAGAACAAACCTCGCAGGTGGCTCCCACCGTGGCCGTGTCATATCCGGGCCCCAGGCCGATAAGGCAGGAAATTGTCTTAAATGGCGACATGACGGCATCGTCTCTAATTGAGACATTGATTTTTTCAAGGGGCAAAAGAGAACAGAGTTTTATCTGTCCTTCCAGTTCCCATCCGTGAACCGAACCAGGACTCAAAAACGGGCTGACGCCCCAACCGGTTTCCGCGGCTTTTTCCTGGGCAATCTGCTTAATCTGGTTGCCGGTTTTTTCAAGAACGATTAAACCGATCAGGTCAATAAAATAGGCCCCCAGCAAATCTCCTTTTTGGGAGGCTTTCATTGATTCCTGCTCCAATTCCCGGCCGGCTGTATAAACAGAAACAAGTGCGTGGCTGGCATGTTTTAAAAATTTGATGGAATACCCAAAGTCAATATCCAGCTTGCTGCCGGAGTT
This sequence comes from Desulfococcaceae bacterium, assembly GCA_030145385.1. Lineage (GTDB taxonomy): Bacteria > Desulfobacterota > Desulfobacteria > Desulfobacterales > Desulfosalsimonadaceae > SURF-3. The sequence goes on along the minus strand of JAQYVU010000195.1, from coordinate 2,009 downwards.
TTGAATGATACGCCCTGTGGTATCTGCATCTGTCGGCTGAAATTCAAGCCAGCGGTATACGGCGGCGGGTTTCCATTTATTTTTAACCTGATCCAGTATTTTTTTCGCAGTCTTTGCTATTTCAGGCATATTGCCTGAAGTTTTAATTTTTTGCGCAAGCTCTTGATGTGCTATATCCACTTTTATATGCGAAAGCACATGGGAATGTGCATTATCGATTTGCAAAATTCAAATTCTCCTTTCAAGCAGAATGGTCTTAAACGCGTCCATTAGCATTATGTCATTATTGCTGTCAACTCTCATTGGTTAAATCAAAGTATCTATTAAAATATCAAACAATTTATGTAGATATTGCCTATCCCGCATTTTGAAAGACCCCGGCTTTTTTTGTGAGCCGATTTTTCGAATCAGCAAGTTCGAACGTGATTTTCGGGGCTGATTTTTAATTTTTTTTCTGCTTATCCGGTTTGCTCAAGTTGAGGTATCGAAATCGCTATCGCTATCGGTATTGGTATTGGTATCGAAATCGCCATCGAGCCCGATTTCGATACCGAGAAATATACCGCCACTTGAGTGAAGTAGATAACCATTTTTTTTCAATTGGGCACATTTTTTTGTCCCTGTTGGGTCTGATTTGCGTACAACTATCTGAATATTATAATATTATGCGTAAAATAAAAAAATGTTGACAGAGTGTAGTGTGTAATATATTACATTTTACATAAAGTATACAAGAAAACAAAACAGCCATAATACGGAGAAAGAAATGCTAAAACTGGAAAGAATCGACAAACCTGCTTCCCTTGCTGAAATCGCGTACAATACCCTGCGCGAGTCCATCCTCACTTTCAAACTTGAACCTGGCATTATCTACAATGAAATGGCTGTGGCCGGAGATCTCGGCCTGTCCCGGACACCTGTCCGCGAGGCGCTGCTCAGGCTTTCCGGCCAGGGTCTGATTAAATTTCTGCCCAGAAAGGGCTTTGAGCTGATCCGTTACACCTGTCAGGACGTGGAAGAGATATTCGAACTCCGTCAGCTGGTTGAAACGGCCATGATCCGAAAAATTGCCCAAAAGGTCACGGCCTCGGAAATAAAAAAGCTGGAAGCCGAACTGACGGTGCAGCGCAAGGCAGCTGCAAAAAACGATTCATTTGCGTTTATGGATTCGGACCGGATTTTTCACAACCTGCTGTGCGTCTATGCAGACAATTCACGACTCATGTGTATTGCGGAAAATTTCCAGGACCTGTGCCACCTCATGGGGACCCGGGCGCTTTCCGCCAACATCGCTATGACCAGGTCCATTGACGAGCATGAAATGATTGTGGAAGCAATCCGAAAGAAAGATCCGGAAAAGGCCGCCCGATCCATGGGCGAACACTTAGAAAAGATCCGTAAGGCGGTTTTGGAGACCTTTACGGATTAGCCTGTGTCTTCTGCCCGCACTGGCTTGATTTTGCGGGTCGGGGAATGTGAAGTATATTCAGAGCGGGCCAGCCGCTCCAACAAAGGCGTGATACCCGGCATCAAAGGCGGGAGCCCGCTATATTAGCAAATATAAGGAGGAGGCATATGAAACCTCAAGTGCAGTTTTTGTCCCAGGAAGAAATCAAGCGAATCCACCAGGCTTCGCTGAAAATCCTAAAAGAAACCGGAATGCGTTTTCCGGCTGAAGAGGCCTTAGACATTTTCCGCAGCGCAGGTGCTGAAATTGTTGGTAAGGACACTGTCCGGATACCGGATCATCTGGTGGAATCAGCCATCGAAAAAGCGCCTAAAAGAAATGATGTGGTGCTATACGGGCGGGATCCCAAACATGACAAGGATTTTAAAACTCACCTGCCATCGCTGTCATGCATGACCATGGCGACCAGCGTTATCGATCCCTACACCGAAGAAAAACGTCCGGCAACCGATGAAGATCTCGTGCGTCTGACCCGACTTGCCGACCAGCTGGAATGCATTGCGGTCAACGGCGGTCTGGTGACCCCCCAGGAAGTTCCCGG
>JAQYVU010000086.1 GCA_030145385.1 Desulfococcaceae bacterium | reverse complement strand
GGTTTCGCGGATTATATGGTACCCGGATATGAGCACGGCATCGGAATGCTGGGAGATGAATGGCGCATCGGATTAAATGACGGTCCCTTCCCCTTCTGGACAAACCCGGATCATGTTTACCAGGAAAATGAAGTGCTGATCTGCGCCATGCAGTACGCCTGCCCGGATGAAAACATCGGTTTTCGTTATGAAAATCCAATTGTTCTTTACAAAGACCATTGCGAGGAGATGTCCAAGTATCCCTTGGCGATTGAGGAAATCTCTTAACCCGAATCTCTCATGAATAAAATTCATATGGTTGAAAGTAATATACTTTCAACTATTTATGCTAAATACGGATATATATAAAACAGTCTGGGCGTACAGACGTAAGAAAAAATTTTAATTTTCTTCACCAAAGGCAATCCTGATTCGCCCATATGCTCCGTTATAAGCGGTTTGCGGTAAACCATTACACCGTGGAATAAAAGAAAAGGGGTCAAGTCTACGCTTGGCCTTTTTTCTTGGGAAATGAAGTCATACAGCCGGATTTCATATTTTTTTCTTGGCCGCTTCCCAGATCCGGTCCTTTTCCGCCAGAGACATCTCGGACAATCTGATATTTCGTTCTTTGGCCGCTTTTTCAATTTCATAAAACCGGCGGGAAAATTTTTTATTGGTTCGCCGCAAAGCCGCTTCCGGATCAATTTTCAACAGCCTTGCCAGGTTCACCACGGAAAAAAACAAATCACCGACTTCATCTTCCATCCGGTCTTCGTTTTCCGTGCCCATGGCTTCTTCAAGCTCCTGGATTTCTTCCTTTATTTTATCGACCACCCCTTCCGGGTGTTCCCAGTCAAAGCCCACTCGACTCACAACAGACTGTATTTTAAGCGCATTAAGCAATGCCGGAAGGGTATTGGGAATGCCGGACAGAATGGATTCCCGCTGTTTCTTGGTGTTTTCCTTTCTTTTGAGCCGCTCCCAGTTTTTAATCACTTCTTCTGAATCACTTACTTTTGCATCTCCAAACACATGGGGGTGCCGGTAAATCAATTTATCACACAAATCATTGATCACCTCATCTAAGGTAAACAACTTGTTATCTTTAGCAATTGCACTGTGAAAGGCCACCTGAAGAAACACGTCCCCAAGCTCTTCCTTAATATCAACCGCATCTTCTTCTTCAATGGCGTCCGCGAGTTCATATGTTTCTTCGATCAGGCATTTCATAATACTCTTATGATCCTGTTCCGCATCCCAGGGGCACCCCCCGGGTCCGCGAAGCGTATCCATAATATCCATCAGGCGATCCAGCGCTTCCATCTCTTTATCCTTTATATTAAATTTTTCTTAAATTAATGCTGAGGTAATCGAAAAAATCCGTAAACAGTTGAAGGATGGCTAAGTAAAAAGTTCCACCAATTCCATAAAATATGGCAAGGCATAGCAGATGGGACTTTTGACGCCGCCATCAATGCTGATATAGATCAAAGTTGAATTACGGTCAAGACATAGACGCACCGGATAAAAACACAGCACTTTTTTATGAAAACACAAAATTATACTCATTAAATTATTAACAATATCCGAATACTATTTCTCAACCGAACAAACTAACATTGCTATTGACAAAACACTTAACAACGATTATTTTTGCCCCCATACTGGCTCATCTTGATTTCATTATCAGGGTTGGCTGTATACTCCCCCTGAATTCCCCCTTAACCGGGGGAATTCAACTTTAAATCCCCCGATAAGGAGGGAAACAAAGTCGGAAATGATTTAAAATTAAAGCCTGAACAAAACAGCAGTTTTCATCAGGCGCTAAATAATTTCAGAGCATTGTTTAACTTCCATGGTTTATCTTAAAATTCAAATAAGTCTATACAGTTCTAACGATAAATAACAAAGGAGAGGTGAATGGTATGATTCATGTCGAAAATCTGACAAAATATTATGACAGCTTTTGCGCTGTGGATCAGATCAATATTGAAATCAACAAAGGAGAAATTCTGGGGCTTTTAGGTCCCAATGGTGCCGGCAAGACAACCACATTAAAAATGCTCACCGGGTATTTCAAACCCAGTGCCGGAACCATCCAGGTCAATGATTACAATATTGAAGACAACCCGCTTGAGATCAAGCAAATGATCGGCTATCTTCCGGAGTCGTCCCCTTTTTACAAGGATATGCTGGTCTATGATTACCTGGAATATGTTTCCAAAATCAAGGGGATCAAACCCAGTGACCGGCACCCAAGGCTACGCTACCTGGCGGATCTGTGCGGTCTTAATCACATCATGCACAAGGCAATCGGCGAACTCTCAAAAGGCCTGAACCAGCGGGTCGGCCTGGCGCATGCCATGATGAATGATCCGGAAATCCTGATTTTAGATGAACCCACCCAGGGACTGGACCCCAACCAGATTGTCGAAATCCGGCATATCATTAAAAAAATCGGTCAGGAAAAAACAGTCATTTTCTCAACGCATATTCTCAGCGAAGCGGAAGCCACCTGCGACAGGATTGTGATCATCAACCGGGGAAAAATCGTGGCAGACGGAAACACCGCAGAACTCAAACAGTCGACAGACCAGAAAACCATCATCCAGTTGTCCCTGCTCAATGCGGAAACCGAATCCGTGCAAAATACCTTAACCGCCATTGAAGGAATTGACCGGGTTGAAAGCATCAGCCGGACGGACGACGGTGTTTTAAAAGTAAAGGCTTACAGCAGTTCGACCGAGGATTTAAGAGAGAAAATTTATCGAACGATTAAAGCCACAGACTGGGTGATCATTGAATTTCTACAGGAAGCCAAAACCCTTGAAACGATATTCAGGGATCTGACACGGCAAATTAATTAGATGGCTTTGTAAAAAGTCCAACTTCTGCGTTGCGCTGCATCCTTCGTTTCTTCATAGTACAAAATGTACGAATCATCACTCAGGATTTGCGCGCCTTAAATTTGGAGCTTTTTTCTTTGCCATCGAGATTTGGATTTATACAAGGAGCTTTTAAACATGTGGCAATTTACTCATATTCTAAAAAAAGAATTGAAAGATTATTTCATTTCACCGATTGCATATATCGTGATTTCGATTTTCCTGATCATCACCGGATGGTTTTTCTTTTCCACTTTTTTCCTCTATGATCAGGCCAATATGCGAGGCTTTTTCTCGCTTTTGCCCATTATCTTTGCGTTTGTGATCCCGGCAATCACCATGCGGCTGTTTGCGGAAGAGCTGAACATCGGATCCTATGAAATTCTGCTGACCATGCCGGTAACATTTTCCGATATTATTATCGGCAAATTTGCCGCCGGTTTTATCATGACCGGCGCCATGTTGCTTCCGACGTTAGCGTATCCGATTTCCATTGCATTTATCGGAGACCTGGACTGGGGCCCGGTCATTGGCGGCTACCTCGGCGCGCTGCTGCTCGGCGGGACCTTTTCCGCCATCGGTGTTTTTGCGTCCGCACTGACCCACAATCAGATTATCGCCTTTATCCTGGGCGCGGCCATCTGCTTTGTGCTCACCTTAATCGATAAAATGCTCTTTTTCTTTCCTGAATCCATATTAAACATTATCGAGTATCTGGGCGCGGATTTTCATTTTCGCAATGTCGCCAGGGGCATTATCGATTCGAGGGACATGATTTATTTTATCAGTGTGATTTTCATCAGTCTCTACAGCACCTACCTGGCTCTTCTGAGAAAAGAATAAGGAGTTGACAATGAAAGGCAAATTTAAAGCAGATACATATATAAAATTTGTAATTTATGCCGTGGTCATTGTTTTGATCAACCTTGCCGGCAAAACCATGTTTTACAGAGCGGACCTGACGGAAAACAAAATTTATTCATTATCCGAAGCCAGCAAGACAGCGGTTGCCAAGCTGTCCGAACCGCTGACCATTAATGTTTTTTTCACTGAAAACCTTCCAGCCCCCCATAACAGCACCAAGCGCTACTTGATGGACCTTCTGGAAGAATACGCCATTTCCGCCAATCAATATTTTAATTACCGCTTCTATGATGTCAGTCCCCAGGAAGAAGGGACGAGCGATACAGCCATGGAGAACCGGAAACTGGCTGAAAATTACGGCATCAATCCGGTTGAAATCCGCATGATTGAAAAAGATGAACTGAAATTCAAAAAAGCCTACATGGGCATGGTGATGATCCAGGGCGATATTATTGAACAAATTCCTGCCATCACCTCCACAGACGGCCTGGAGTACAAACTGACCACCACAATCGAAAAACTGAACAATAAAATCAGCACCCTGGCCGGCCTTCCGGAAAAAGTAAACATTAAGCTGATCATGTCATCATCGATTAAAAACGTCGCGCCGGTCATCGGGATCGATGCGCTACCGCAACTGCCTGCGTCCGTAAAAGAGACCGTTGAAAAACTCAATACCGCCAACTACGGCCAGCTGACCTACGAATATATTGATCCGGCCACCGACGACAAGATCGACGCTTTAATTGAAAAATATGATATCCGAGTGCTTCAGTGGCCGGCTATCCCGGAACGGAACATCACCGCAGGCAGGGGCGCCATCGGGTTGAGCGTGGAATACAATAATGAAAAAGCTTATGTTCAGCTGCTCAATGTCATGAGAATACCGATTATCGGCACCCGCTATGAATTAATCGATATGGACAACTTAGAAGAAATCATCAATGAAAACATCGAAACCCTGATCGGCATCAATGAAGATGTTGGATACCTGGCCGATCACGGCACTCTTGAACTCGCCGCCCCGAGGATGATGATGCAGCAGCAGAACAACAATCAGCTCCAAAACTTCCAGACGCTGATGAATGAAAATTATACGTTAAAACCGATCACTTTAAAGGAAAACCGGATTCCGGAAAGCCTGAGCTGTTTGATCATTGCGCAACCCACGGAAGCATTTAGCGATTACGAACTTTACCAGATTGACCAGGCACTGATGCGGGGAACCAACCTGGCGATTTTCACGGATGCGTTTAAGGAAACCCAACCGCCCCAGCAGCAGTTTCAGTTTAATATGGGGCCGTCTTATAAACCGCTGGACACCGGACTGGAAAAACTCCTGGCGCACTATGGCGTTCGGGTAAAGCCATCTTATGTTATGGATAAAAATTCCTTTAAACAGGCCATGCCGGCCCAGGCCGGCGGCGGCGAACGCAACATCTATTTCGCCCCTATGATCAAAAACGAAAACATTAATAAAGATCTGGGATTTATGGAAAATATCAAAGGACTGATCACTCTGAACAGTTCTCCGGTGTCTTTAGACAATGAGATCATCAAGAAAAATAATATCAGCGCATATCAGCTGATCGCATCATCTGATGAATCATGGGAAATGACCGGCCAGATCAATTTAAATCCCATGTTCATCCAGCCGCCTAAGGAAAACGAAAAATTTAAAAGCTATCCGTTAGCATATTTACTGGAAGGAGAATTCCCCAGTTATTTTAACGGCAAAACAATCCCGCAAAAAGAGATGGAAACACCGGAAGAACCCGAGACGGATACGGAAATAACGGATATGGATATGGATATGGAAGAAAATCCGGACCTGTCAAAAATTAAAAGCAAAGAAAGCTTTATCCCCACCGGCAAACCCGGCAAAATCAGCATTATCGGATCTTCAGCCATGTTAAAAGACAATCTTCTGGACGCTGAAGGCAGAAGCCCGAACGCCGCATTTATCCTTAACCTCATTGATTCGTTAAACAACCGGGATGATGTCGCTGCCATGCGAAGTAAAATCCAGCAGTTCAACCCCCTTGAAGAAACCGAAGTGATGACCAAAAATGTCATTAAACTGTTTAATATCGTGGGGCTGCCGGTGATCATCATCTTCTTCGGACTGTTTACATGGTGGCGCAGAAGCGCACGGCGGAGGAATATTCAATTGCTATTTCAGAAATAAACGAATGGCTTCACCAAAAGGTCATATTCTGTGTTGCACTACAACCTTCGTCACTCAACGTACATTCGTACGCCTCGTTCCTCAGGTTTTGTGCGCCTTGAATATGAACCTTTTTTCTTTGCCATCCGAATCATATTTTTTGAATGTTCATAAACTTAAAGACAATTCGATAGAACCCAAAACATGGATTTGGGAGTAAGAAGAGGGATATAATGAAATCAAAAAAAGAGTACATCATTTTAGGGATCATCATCGCCGCCCTGGCTGCGTACCTGGCAGTTCACAAAACAGACCGGACCCACTATGAACTACCGGTTATTTCCAAACTGACAGCTTCTGACATTACATCCATAAAGATAACTAAAGATATTGAAATAATTGAACTAAAACAAAAAGATGACAACTGGCTGATTTATCCTGAGAAATACCCGGCAGACAAAGACAAAATCGAACCCATGGTGAACGTAATCAAAGCAATTACCATCACCGCCCTGGTATCTGAAGCCGAATCATACCACCGCTATGAACTGGATACGGAAAACCGGATCAGCATCCAGGCAGGATCAGATGGTAACACCCTGCGATCCTTTGATATCGGCAAATCAGCGCCGTCAAACCGTCACACGTTTATTAAACTGCCCAATGACAAACGGGTATATCATGCCCGGGACAATTTCAGAAGCAAGTTTGACCTGACAAAAGACGACCTGCGGGATAAAACCGTGCTCAGTGTTGAAAAATCCCAGGTTCAGCTGGTTGACATCAAAGACAAAGACGGGAATCCGGTATTGAGCATGAAACAGGTGGCCACCAAACCTGAGATTGGGGTTGAAGTTACTTCAGAAGCAGAACCGGCCGGTGAAAAAGAGGAAAAGAAAAAACCCCGGGAGAATATCGCACCCGAACTGGTCTGGCAGGATATGGACGGCAACCCGGTCAAAGAATCGGACATAAACAATTTTTTTAACAATGTTTCTAAACTTAAATGCCAGTCTTATATTTCCGATAAAACAAAAGCGGATTTCATTGAACCTATATATACCCTGACAATGACCGGCACCAAGACATACACCCTTTCGATATTTGAGAAAATAAATGAAGACGACGAGGCCTACCCGGCCATCTCATCGGAAAACGACTATCCGTTTATGCTCCCGGCGTATCAGATGGATAATATGGTAAAAAAATAATTGATGGCTTCGTAAAAAGTTCAAATTCATTGTTGCACTGCATTCTTCGTCACTGCGGAGTAGCAAGCTACGCCTCATTCCGAAGAATTTGTGCGCCTGGAATTTGAAACTTTTTTCTTTGCCATCCAACTCTGACTTTTTAAAATTTTTCTCCAAAAACGATCAAATCCGCACTCCGGTGCGGGACTTGATCGTTTTTATTTTATTGATAGTTAAGCGATTTTCAAGTTTGCCCAAATACAAAAACAAAAACAGATACAAAAACAAATACAAGAAAAATACTGCCTCGCTATGGTCAGCTATGCGAGACAGCACTTGACGCAGTAGGTGCGGTGAAATCGGAAATCGCTCAATTTATCCCCCTTTCCTCCTTGATGCTCTTTCTCCAATCTGTTATTTTATTTGTCACCATTGTTAAAGTACTGTCTCCATAACCTTTATGGAAAGGAAAAGAAAATGACAGCCAGGCCCCTCGCTCCTTTTATGTACGCCCTTTTGATGATCACCGCCCTGTTCATGCTGCAGCCGCCCACCAGTCATGCCAAACCGGTTGCCGCCATCATTTATCCGAATGATGCAAAAATCATTGAACAGCATATCGCAGATGTTCAGGCAGACGGTGACCGCCATGTAGCGCAATTCATTATGCCCATTCACGCAAACAAAGACACCCTGTCGGTAAATACAAAACCCGGATCCAGTATGCGGATCACCTCGGTCAATATTGAAGAACAAGCTCTGCCCGTGGCAGACCAGGCTGAAGCGCTGAAAAATCAGTTAAAAGACTTAAACCAAAAAAAATCGGAATTTGAAACCCGGATCAAGGCGGACACGGCTTATATTGCTTTCTGGCAGACCCAGGCAAAAAACCAGCCGGAAAAAATTGAAAATATTGAATCCGTTGAAAAACTGGGCAATGCCATCAAAAAAGGGATCACCGAGGCATATGATGAAATTTTCCAGTACAACCAGTCCCTTGAAGATCTGGCCGAACAAATCAGGGATATTGAAAAACAACTCAACGACCTGACCGGGGCCGCAAAAAAACGATGGCAGGTGAACGTTTACCTGACCGGCAATCCTCAGCCCCAAATTGATCTGACCTGCTCCTATCACATACAAAACTGCGGCTGGCGGCCGACATATACGCTCAATGCGCGACCTGCAAAAGCAGAGACAGAACTCAGCTGGTATGCGGAAATTACCCAGAATACAGGCATTGACTGGAAAGGGATTGAACTTAAAATCGCCACCGCCCGGACCGTCACCCGGCCGGAGCCGCCGTTTTTACGAGACTGGATTATCCAGCCCCGGAAGCCCATTGAATACTCCAAAACAAGGCGTACAAGTGTCATGGCAGAAGACGCGCTCATGTCAATGGCTCCTAAAACCAGTGCCGATATGGAAGCCGGCGCCCCGCCGCCGGAACCGGAGCAGGAAGCCGGATTCAGCTTTGATACCTATGATCTGGGCAAACGCACCATCAAGGCCGGGGAGACCCGACGGTTCACGATTCGGGAGATGGTGTTAAGTGCTGACTTTAAATACCTGATCCGTCCCCATGCAACCCCCCAGGCGTTTCTGTTTGGCCAGATAGAAGTTGAAGAAACGAATTTCATTAAGCTCCCCAGGGGCAACGCCACTTTTCTGGTTGATTCCGCATTTATTGCTACCCGCCCGTTTTCAATGCATGACAAAGCGCAAAAACTGTTCTTCGGATCTGACCCGCAGGTGGAAGTAAAACTCACCACTTTGGAAAAAAAATCTAATGAAACCGGATTTTTGATCGGTAAAAAGCAATACCATTGGGGCTGGAAAGTGTCGGTTAACAATTTCAAGGCGCACAAAATTGCCGTTCTCATGGAGGACGCCTACCCGCAGATTCGCGATGAACGAATTAAGATTAAAGAAACATTTAAGGAAGTTACCCCGCAAAAAGAAGATAATCTGCTGAAATGGACTTTTCCGGTGTTGCCGCAGCAAGAGACCGTCGTCGAGTACGGATTTAGCGTCACCTATCCGGATGAAATGAACGTCTGGTTTGGCGGCCGGTAATACCCGGCTTTACGATTTCTTAATTTTGACAGGCTATCAAAAAACAAGATTTACCACAGAGCACACTGGGAGCACAGAAACAAGTACCTTTAAACATTTTTTTCTCTGTATTCTCCGTGAACTCCGTGGTAAAAAACTTCTTTCAAATCTATCAATACTGCTTTAATTTCAAAGATTAACATGATATCAGATGTACAAACTTTCTATGATTGATAAAAAAAATATTCGAATGGAGACATGAAAAATATGGATCAGTTTTTAAGCACTGTCAGCGGATTTGTGTGGGGACCTGTAACAATCATACTGTTAGTCGGCACCGGTGTGCTGGTGGCACTGATCACCAAAGCGATCCAGCTCAGAAAATTTGCATATGCATGGAAACTGATTTCCGGAAAATTCGATAACCCGGATGATGACGGTGAAATTACCCATTTCCAGGCATTAAGCGCAGCCCTTTCCGCCACCATCGGCACAGGCAACATTGCCGGTGTGGGCACAGCCATCGCCCTGGGCGGTCCCGGCGCGGTATTCTGGATGTGGGTAACTGCTGTTTTCGGAATGGGTTTAAAATATGCAGAATGTCTGCTTGCCTTAAAATACCGCACCATCCACGATGACGGCACCGTGGGTGCCGGCCCCATGTATTATCTTGAAAAAGGACTGGGACAAAAATGGCTCGGTATCATGTTTGCCGCATTTGCCGCCATTGCGTCTTTTGGTATCGGCAATATGGTTCAGGCCAATTCCGTTGCCGAACCGGTATTAAGAACATTCGGTGTTCCCAAGCTGCTCACCGGCCTGATCATCGGCGGTCTTGTATTTGCGGTTATTGTCGGCGGGATCAAACGCATCGGCCAGGTTGCCAGCAGGCTGGTACCTTTTATGGCGGTCTTCTATGTGGGTGGCGCTTTATGGGTCATTTTTATAAATTTTGAAATGATCCCGGCGGCATTTGCCATGATATTTTCCGATGCATTTACCGGAAGTGCTGCAACCGGAGGATTTGCCGGCGCTGCCCTTGCACAGGCAATTCGTTTTGGCGTAGCACGCGGTGTATTTTCCAATGAAGCAGGGCTCGGCAGCGCGCCCATTGCCCACGGCGCAGCCCAGACCAAGGAACCGGTCCGGGAAGGACTGGTTGCCATGCTCGGACCGTTTATTGATACGATTGTCATCTGCACCATGACGGCCATGGTCATCCTCACAACAAACGCCTTTACGCTCACCGGCGCGGACGGCAATGCCCTGACCGGCGCAGTTCTGACCGCCAAAGCCTTTAACATGGGTCTTCCCGGGCCGGGGGATTATATTGTCTCCATCGGCATTATTTTTTTCGCCTTTTCAACGGCCATCAGCTGGTCCTACTACGGCGACCGTTGCGTGGATTACCTGTTTGGCGAAAAAATGGTCATGCCCTACCGCGTCATCTATTGCATGCTTCTGCCGGTGGGTGCGGCCGTCGAGCTGAGTACCGTGTGGACCATCTCCGATATTTTCAACGCACTGATGGCGTGGCCCAACCTCGTCGGCCTGATATTTCTAACCCCGGTGGTGATTCAAACCACCAGGGAATATTTCGCCGATCCCAAAAAGGTGTATCCGTATAAATAAAATCCGGATTCGGAGAAACAATTAATTAGCCGCTGATTCAAACAGATAATCGCGGATAGTCCCTCTGTTTCCCCAAGGCGGACCGTGGGAAACAGAGAATCCTGGACTGGATAATTTGTATTTGCATCTGTGTTTATCCGCGTGGGTCTGCGGCTAAACATAAAACAAAGTCTGCCGATTTCTCAAATTCGTAACTTCTCAATAATTCCGGGCAATGATACGCCAGGAGGGCGTAAAGCCCTCTCCTACAAGGCTTGGCAATAAATACCGTAGGGGCGGGGTTTATCCCCGCCAGATACCGGATCAAGGTTTTGCCCAAGCTTAGTGAGAACGTACTCAAATTCTTTTCAACTATACAGATTAAGACAAATTTACCAGGGTAAAGATAGTAGTGAAAAATTGCAATCACCAGCAAAAAATGATAAAAGCATAAACAAAAAAATATCAGTCTATTTTATTTATTATAACGGGGCACATCATGAGCAGTAAAATCAGAATCGGCGGGCTCATCAGCGGGACCGGCACCAACATGGATGCCATCATTCAAGCCTGCGAACAAGGAAAAATTAACGGTGAAGTAATCTTTGTGGGATCTGACAACCCGGAGGCCAAAGGCCTTGAAAAGGCCGCCCAAAAAGGGATCCCCACGTTTGTGGCCAACTATTCGGAAATTATAAAGCGATTCAAAAACAACCCGGACAAAAGCACCCTGCCTCATGACTTTGATCTTGAAGACATTAAAATCAAACAATCCCTGTTAAACAGGCAAACCGACGCAGAAAAAGTTTCCACATTTATCGAAACCCGGGCCATCGCCGAAGCGGCTCTTCTTGATAAAATAAAAGCCTGCCCCTTTGACCTGCTTGTTCTGGCAGGCTTCATGCGGAACCTGACCCCCTATTTTATCGACCGGGTCAACACCACCCCCGGCAGACCCCGGATCATGAACATTCATCCGGCCCTGCTCCCGGCATTCCCCGGAGTCGACGGATATGGCGACACCTTTCGATACGGCTGCAAAATCGGCGGATGCACAGTTCATTTTATCGACTACGGCGAGGATTCCGGCCCCATCATCGGCCAGCGCACCTTTCCCATTGAACCGGAAGACACCATTGATTCCATCAAACAAAAGGGTCTGGCCCTGGAATATCAGCTATATCCCGAATGCATCCGGCTCTTTGCCGAAGGCCGGCTGGCAGTTGTTAAAATGACGTATACGGATGATCACGGCAGAAGCAGCCAGAGAAGCGTTGTCAACATCACGCAGATCGACATATAATTTTTTAATACATTTTTAACACCAACAACACTTATCGATCGGTGTTGTGCGATCGGTGCGATCGGGGTCGGACCACGCTAAATTTCACATATCATAAAACATACTTGTCAATTGAGGCCTTGAAATGTGGCAATCATTAACTTTTTAGACCCCAAAAGAGCGATATAGATAGAGATAAGGGAAAAAAGCGGCAAGATCAGATAGACACACCATTCCGGGGTATGCCTGGCATTTACCGCATTGTTGCCGTAAAAGAGAACCTTTTCGGCCAGGCGCTATTTATGCTGCGATATCCACGCGCCGTCCCAGTCTTCAGGAGGCGGTGTTTCGATAAACTTCAGACATCTTTCATAAAACGTCCGGCTGGGCCCGTCATCTTCCCGGCTGAGTTCAAAACAATTCTTTGCCTCTGAAAATTTTTTCTGCCGGTAAAGTTTAAGGCCCTGATCAAATTGCTTTTTTTTCGGCAACAGTTCGTAATTTTGATCTCCCAGGGCCTCGAATATTTCAATGGGCCGGGAACTGCCTTTGACGACAACATGATCAATTGGTTGCGTGACAAAAAGGCCATTGATTTCCCGGTTGGTATTATCTTCAATCAGTATGGTGGTACCGTAGAGTTTGTTTAAGGTTTCCAGTCGGGAAGATACATTCACGCCGTCACCGATTACCGTGTAATCCATTCTTTTTTCCGAACCGATATTGCCGGAAAGAACTCTTCCGGTGGATATTCCGATCCGAATATTGATCGGATCAATGCCGAACTTTGAAATTTCATTGTTAAACGCATCCAAAACCCTGACCATTTCAAGGGCGGTACGAACCGCCCGTTCGGCATCATCTTCTTTGGTGTAGGGAACGCCGAAAACCGCCATGATGGCATCGCCGATGAATTTATCGAGAACCCCGCCGTTAATAAATACGATATCAAACATCAGCGTATAATATTTATTGAGAAACGCAACCGTCTGTTCCGGAGAGAGCTTTTCAGAAATACCGGTAAACCCGCTGATATCCGAAAAAAGAATGGTCGCCTGGTTTGTTGTGCCGCCAAGGGCCTGTTTTTCGGGATCACTTAATACTTTTTCCGCAATATCCTTTGACATATAACGGGTTAACGTATTTTTCATTCGTTTTTTCAGGCTGATATCTTCAAATATCAACACCTGGCCTTTTGCCGTGCCGTGGGTATCCATCAACGGAATAAAATTGATATTGATAAATTTTTCAGCCGCCTTCAGACGGATGAGAGTATCTTCTTCCGTCACCGTTTGCCGGAATTTATAAACATTATTCAGTTTATCAACCAAATCCGTGTTTTGCTCACCTAAAATATTTCGAATGTCGTTGTGAATAATTTCGCCATGGCCTGATTCAAAGAATGCCATTGCGGATTTGTTGGCCGTGATAATTTTAAATTTGTTGTCTAATGTGATAATGCTGTTGGAGATACTGTGATGAATGCTTTCCAGGTAGTTTTTCATGTCCAGCGTTTTTTCATAAAGCTGGGCGTTTTCAAGTGCCACGGCTATTTGAGATGAAATGGCTTTTAACAGCTCTTCATCTTCCACGGTGAAGCGGCCTGTTTTTTTATTGATTGATTCGGTGACACCGATGATTTCTCCCTGGCGGTTGATTAAGGGGACACAGAGCAGGCTTCTGGTCTGGTATTTTGTGCATTGATCATTTTCAGGATTAAACCGGGGGTCCTGGTATACATCTTCCACGTTGACCGTCAATCCGGTTGTCGCCGTATATCCCGCCATTCCCGTGCCAGCAGGGAATCGGATCGCTGAAAGTCCGGTACCCTGGGCGACTTTTGACCATAGTTCGTTTTTCTCCTTATCCAGAAGAAAGAGAGAGGTGCGGTCTGCTTTGAGCAGTTCGGTAATGATGGAAACAATTTTTTCTATTAAGGGTGATAATTCCAGTGTTTCAGACAGAGACATGGAAATATCCAAAAATAAACCCATTTTCCGGCAGTTTGTCGACATTTTACTGTACAGGTAAAAATTTTCCACGGAAATGGCTGTCTGGTAAGCAAAGGCCTTGAAAAGTTCTTCATCGGACTTGTCAAAATCGCCACCCTGCTTATTAATGGCCTGGATCACGCCGACGATTTCGCCTTCGAGATTTTTAACCGGACCGCACAGAACGGAATGGGTCCGAAATCCGGTGCACTTGTCCACCACCGGATTAAAGCGCGGGTCTTTGTAAGCATCCTTGATGTTAACTATCTGATCGTTTTTGGCGACCCACCCGGCAATTCCGGTGCCAATGGGTATGCGGATCTCCCGATGGCTTTCGCCTTCAGCCACTTTGGACCAGAGTTCGCCTTCCACCGCATCCATCAGAAACAATGACGCCCGTTGGGCTTTTAACACACTGCTGGCGGTCATCACCACCCGTTCAATCAGTCCTTCAATCCCCAATCGAAATTTCCGGACATGAGACAGATCAATCAGGTTGCGAAATCCCGTAAAAGTGGATTCCATGTGTCTGGATTTAACGACCGTGTCCTGGAATTTGAGGTTGGATTTGTGAAGCCGTCGGGTAACAATTTTTAAAAAGTTTCTGGATAGTTTGGGTATGAAATCAAACGCTTTTTGCAGATCAGAATATTTGATTTCAATGAGCCGGGAATCTTCAATGGCCGTGATGGAGGCAGACCGCCTGCCATCGGAGAAAAATCCCATCTCCCCGATGCATTCTTTGGGCAGAACATGTCCCAATGTGATCACTTCATCATATTCGCCCAGTCGAAAAACTTTGAGTTTTCCTTTGATTAAAATAAAAAACGATTCCCCGGCAGTATCCTGTTTGATGATCAGGTCATCTTTTAGAAATTTTTTATCAGAAATAAAATCGTTAAATTGACTGATTTCACCGATGGTTAAATCAAAAAACAGCGGGATCTGTTTTAACTGCTCCATTTTTGTCTGACTGACTGTATCAGAACCTGGATTCGGGTAGTTCGGGTGGTCGGTCATTTAAGCATCCGTATTTATTTTGCAAAAAGCTCGATATGTAATGCGGTTTCAGACAATTCATAAATGTTGATACCAAATGGATCAAAGGTCTTCATCAGGAGCGCATCGGCAAGATCCTGGGTAGTTTGGTCGTATTTGACCAGCAGAACCGCTTCATCCGGTGTCATTTCCATTGTCTGCTGGCTGTTGATCCCTTCAATTTTTTTAAGTTCATTTCGGAATACAACCAGATAGGGGAGAATATCCGTGCCGTTGATGGTTATCGTAATCTCTCCGGTTTTTACCATGCGCTCTTGCCATTTGGGAAGAATCTGTAATGTCAGGGCAATACCTGTTTGAAAGCCGGCATCGGTCAGCGCCTGGCTGCTGCCGGATGAGATATCCCTGTTGACACTGGTTTCGCTGTGCATTGCCCGGGCGATCTGTTCCCCGGACTTGGTCAGCAGCCCCCGGGCGGTCACGGTCGCCTTAAATGTCATGATGTTTTCTCCCATCCGGTTGGACATTTCCGCGGCAATGGCATTTCCGACAATAACCAGGTCCGCATTGAACCGTTTGCCGATTTCGATTGCCTGGTCATCCGTTAATTCAGCATTTAAGCCCAGGTCTTCAATAAGTCCGTAGGGGAGTATTTCATCATTGATAATGGAAAATTTCTTTTCAGTAAATATTTTCTTCATGGAACTCGCCGCAGCATCTGTCTGGAAAAATGATTTTTCTTTCCGCCACCAGTATTGCGGGGAAATATCATCCACCTGCTGCTCGGCGATTAAAAATAATATTTTCGGCAGATTTTCCGGAGAAATCACAATGCCCGCACTTGCCAGTGCCTCCTCCAGTTTAAGGCTTGAAACCGTTACCTGCACAAGCACCCGGTAATACTTTTCCGTATTGACTTCTTTTAATACTTTATAATCGGAAATGAAATTATTGCGCTGGCCGGAAAGCAGATCACTGACGGTTTCAAATTTTTCAGCCAGTCCTGCAAATGGAATCATCTCGATGGCTGTTTTTTCTATTGCTGAGAGCAGGCACTGAGATACAGCGGCGGATCTTGCAGCCAGGACGTCAGTATAAATGCGGCTGCCGCCCATCACCAGAACCACATTTTTATCGCTGGAAGTATTAGCAAAGCATGGCTGAACCAGCAGCAGGAAAGCGGTGCATATTGAAAAAAAGACGTTTAAAATAACTGCATTTTTGTGCTCGTGGTGTATCATCAGCACTTAACCTCCGGGTAATGTATTATCAGAAAAAGGTAGACTCGGATGGCAAAGAAAAAAGCTCCACCATTCTTATATAAATTGGCAAGGCGCACAAATTCGTCAGGAAGAGGCGTTTGCCTAGTTCGCAGTGACGAAGAATGCAGTGCAACCCAAAAACCAAAATAAACATTGAGCTTTTTACGAAGCCATGAACCTCAGGCATTTCTGTTCAACGTATAATCAGCGATCAGCAAAAGCGTCTCCGTCGTTTTTGAAGACGGAAATGACTGAATAATATTTTTCGCCTGACGAATATGATTTTCGGCAACCTCCCGACAGTATCGAATACCGCCGGTGTCATGCATTAACTGGATCAATCTTTCAAAATCATCGGCTGTAAAGTTTTTATCCGTTATTAACTTTTCCATCCAGGCCCGATTGTTGGTGTCCGCATGTTCAAGGGTGTGGATCACGGGCAGGGTCAGTTTCCCTTCCTTTAAATCCGCACCAATGGCTTTTCCCAGCACTTTGGTGTCTGATGTGTAATCCAGCAGATCGTCGGCAATCTGGAATACAATGCCGATATGGTAGCCGTATTCGGAAAGCTTTTTTTCCACTTCTATGGGCGCGCCGGCCAGAATTGCACCGGTCTGGCAGGCCCCCTGGATAAGAAATCCTGTTTTCCGCTGGATCACGTCCATATAGTCTTTTTCGGTCAGGCGAAGATCCCCCTTTTTGATCAGTTGGATAATCTCACCCTGACACATGCTTTCCGTGATTTCGGCAATGACCTTGATAATTTTCGGGTTTTCCGTTTCCGCAGCAATATGAAGGGCCCGGGCCAGGAGAAAATCACCGACCAGAACGGTGACCGGAGCCCCCCAGATGGAGTGGGCCACCGGTTTTCCGCGACGGATGGACGCCTCATCCACCACATCGTCATGCAATAAGGTGGCGGTGTGGAGAAATTCGATAATTGTTGAAAATTTTTTAATGAATTCATCCGTATAGCCGCAAAGTCGTGCGCAAAGCAAATTCAGCAGCGGGCGTATCCGTTTGCCGCCGCTGAAGATAAGATGCCCCGCGGTTTCGCGGACCATTTCAACATGCGGGTTCAGGTTTTGATTTAAAGCGTCTTCAATGTCTTTTAAATCCTCTTCAACCATCAGCATCAGTTTCTGCTTTAAACCGCTCATATGGTTTCTCCCCTGAGATCGTATTCAAGTGCATCGCAAATTTTGACGTCTGAAAATTCGCCCACAACAACATCTGTTGAGTCAATATAGACAATGCCGTCGACTTCCGGGGCCTGAAAAGAAGTCCGGCCGGAAAAAAGTCCGGGTTCTATTTGTTCTTCTACTAAAACCGGATAAATTTGCCCGATATGGCTTTGATTCTTTGCAGCTGATATTTCAGACTGGATGCTCATTAAAATGTGATGCCGCTCTTCGGCAACATCGGCCGGCACGTGTCCGGAAAGCCGGTGGGAGGCCAGCTCTTCTGAATCCGAATAAATGAATGCACCCAAATGGTCAAATTTGACTGTGTTGATAAAATTTAGCATCTGTTCAAAATCGCTGTCGGTTTCACCGGGAAATCCGACCATGACGGTTGTGCGTAAAGCCGCTTCCGGCAAGATCTCGCGAATGTCATCAAACAGCCGAATCAGGGAATTCTCATCGTATGGTCTTCCCATGCGCTTTAGGATTCTGCTGCTGGTGTGCTGAATCGGAATATCAAAATAGGAGCAGATATTTTTATGGGCAGCCACTGTCCGGACAAGTTCTTCATCGGAGGTATCCGGCGACCCATACAAAAAACGAATCCAGGTATCTGCTGATATGTTTGCAATATTTTCCAAAAGCAAAGGCAGGTTAGCGCCAGATGTCAAATCCCGGCCGAAGCACCCTGTATCCTGGCCGATGATCACCAGCTCCCTGAATCCGGATGCGATCAGATGCCGGGCTTCGGCTTCAATATCCTCTACAGGGCGGCTTCGCAGTGTCCCTCTGAGTTTTGGAATCATGCAATACGTGCAGTGCCGGTTGCATCCTTCGGTAACCTTAAGGTATGCCATTGCTGTTGTCGAAGGCACCCTTCGGGTATTATGCGTTTGAAGGGGAAGGGTGACAGGCGAAGGCAGCAGGCAAAACCCTTTTTCCGGTGGTTGCTGCAGCACTTGTGCTATTTCATGGTATGCGCCGGTTCCTAAAAAGGCGTCCACTTCCGGCAGTGATTCGGCAAGATCTTTTCTGAAACGTTCCGGAAGACACCCGGTGACAATAAATTGTTTACATTGGCCCGATTTTTTAAACTCCGCCAGCTCAAGAATCTCATCCACGGATTCATCCACGGCGGCCGCAATAAAACTGCAGGTATTGACAATGATAATATCAGCAATTGCCGGGTCCGGTGTAATCGTAAAGCCTGCGGCAGCCAGCTCACCGTGCATGATTTCACTGTCCACGAGATTTCTGGCGCACCCGAGGTTGCTCATATAAATTGATTGATGACTGTTTATGACAGTTACTCCCCGGTAAATTTGGGTTTTCGTTTTTCGCCAAACGCGGTAAAGGCTTCAAATAAATCATTGGACGGAATGATGTTGGTGCTCATCGAGGCCACATATTTTAATCCGTCATCAACGGATTTGCCGATGCCGTGTTTGAACACCTCTTTGGATGCCTGCACAGCCAGAGGGGAGCTTTCCGCAATGTCTAAGGCCATGTCTTCGGCGCCCTTCATCAGCGCGTCATGGTCTTCAAAGACTTTATTGACCAGAAGGATTTCTTTGGCACGTTTGGCATCAAAATGCTTAGCCGTATATGCCAGCTCACGGGCGATTCCCTGTCCGACGATCAGCGGAATTCGCTGGAGGACACCGACATCCGCCACCATCCCGACCGCTGCTTCCTTGAGTGAAAACTCGGCATCCGCCGAGCAGATACGGATATCACAGGCAGTGGCCATATCCAGCCCCGCGCCAATGCAGAAGCCGTGAATGGCGGCAATGACCGGTTTTCGGCACCACTCGATACAGCTCATGGTGTCCTGCAGGGCATATATTTTTCTGATCAGACGCCATTTAATGCCGCCTTTTTGTTCTTTATCCATCAACTCCGGAAGTTCCATGGCCATTTCCATTAAATCGATTCCGGCTGTAAAGCAGCTGCCTTTGCCGCTGATGACAATTGCCCGGATATCCGGATCTTTATCCAGGTCTTCAAAAATCGGAATGCTTTCTTTCCAGGCCGGGGGATTCATGGCATTTTTCTTTTCCGGACGGTTGAGGTATACCCAGGCAATGGGCGGTTTTTTTTCAACAATATAAAATTTATATTCACTCATATTTTCTCCTGACAGCCCCATGGCATGATATTAAGTTAAACTCATTTTGTTTAGAAATAAATATTTAACATCGTTGATCATTTGCACGATATTATCTTTAGCTATCATTGTTTTAAGAGAAAATAAAGTATGAAAACCATCTACGCGTCAAGGTTTTTTTCTATAGAATAAATGATTACTTATCGCTTGTAAAATCCTCGCCCTGATAAGATGACCCTGGCTGGATGTTGAAGATGCCATTTCGGCAGGCGAAAATTTCCGCCAGACCGGCAATCACAATGCTGATCTGACAGAAAACTCCAGCGGGTGGTGTTCGCCCGGTTTTTTCACGGATTATGATAACGTGTTTATATAAAGAGGGATAATTGTTTTTACAGATAGCCGTTTTTATAGTAAGAAAGATTAAATACAGTATCGTTTAAATAATTACCCGGAAAAAAACAAAAAGGCAGGGTGTCTTGATGAAAAAAATAATGGCGAATAAAATAACATTGAATTTTGTCTTAATCATTTTGTTTACTGTTTTGTTCGTATTTTGCAGCATCGGGGCAGCCGAAGTTTTTCAGTATCAGGATGAAAATGGAAACTGGATATTTACCGATACGCCGCCGGGTTATGATTCTGAAAAAGTGACCAAAATGAAGGGCATGGTGGATTGTAACGGCGGACTGAGAGATTTAAAAAAAGAACTGTATGAAACATATCATCCAAAAAATGATGTGGACGCCGCTGCCATGGCAACCGTGACGGTAATATCGTCGATTGGAACCGGATCCGGATTTTTTATTTCCGACAATGGATATCTGTTGACCAACCGGCATGTGATCCGGGGAGACGAGCGGCAGGCCGAAGCGATTGATGAAGCAACTGATTATATAGATGACCAGGTTGAAATTGCTGAAGAAGATCTCTACATCAGGGAAAAACAGCTGGCCAGAGAAAAAACAATTCTTGATGAAATGAAAGCATATATAGATAAAATGTCTCAACGGTCTTCACAAAGAGAAAAACTGGAAAAACAATACCAGGAGCGCAGGGAATATTATCAGGTGTTAAAAGAAGACTTTGAGCGAAAACAGACGCGCTTTAACAGCCGGAAAAAAAAATACGAGACTGAAAAAACAGATTATGCAACCCGGCAGGCGGTGGCAGGGGTGAACCGGCATTTTAAAATTACGCTCAAGAATAAGGAAATCCTTTATGCATATCTTGTCAGGGCCAGCAGCGCCCATGATCTTGCCCTGTTGAAAATTAACGGATGCAAGACCCCCTTTATTTATCCGGCGGATATGAATCGTGTTGCCCAACGACAGAAAGTCTGGGCTATCGGAAGCCCGCTGAAGATTGCCGATATGATGAAAGACGGAACTGTGTCCGGTTTTAGCAACGGTTACATCCAGACCAATGCGCAAATTTACCCCGGCAACAGCGGCGGTCCCCTGGTGAATGAACAAGGGCAGGTAATCGGGATTAATACATTAAAAGAACTGACACGGAATTTTGAAGGAATGGGGTTTGCCATTCCCATTGATACGGCTCTTGGTGAATTTGAAAGGGAGTTGAGATAAATAATTGATCCCCAGATGGGCTTGCGATTGCAAAAAAAATCGCCTATAAGCTCCTCATGAAGGAAAATATCAAAAAACTCATCAACACACCCCTGAAAATCGGCAATCGTGTTATTCCCGGCCGGCTGATTCTTGCCCCTATGGCCGGGCTGA
>JAQYVU010000005.1 GCA_030145385.1 Desulfococcaceae bacterium | reverse complement strand
GCAGCGGCCAGAAAAAGGTCCGCATTGGGTCCGAATTGCAAAGCATGGTTAATCACCTGCTGTCCGGCTGCCGTATCCCCTGTGATACCATGGCATTCAGCGGCTATTACAGCCGCCCGGCACACCTTGTCCGGTTGTTTGTCATCCTGCAAAATTTCGGGTAATAATTTTAAGCATTCTTTTGCCCCTTCCCGACTGCTTTGATTGGCATACCATAGTGCCAAGTCCCATGCGACCAGTAACTTCTGGCCGGGATCACTTAAATGTTCGTAAATTTTCCAAAGATCCGAAAGCGCCTGATCGGGTAGCCCCAGATCATAGAGATATTTTTTTAAAATTCTGATACGAAAGTAAGTCAAACGCCTTGCTGCCATTAATTCCTCTGCAAAACGCTTCTGTTCCGGATCCAGGAATCCTGCAATCTTACGTTTTTCTTCGTATGAAAGCATTGTAAAAAATACATTCATTTCCTGGGACAGTATATTAATAATCTTGTGTTTGTTTTTGTCGGGATGCTTTTTGATATAAAAATGATACCATTTGTAGAGCGCATTTAAAATTTTTTGTTTCTGTTTATGTGGGAGCCTGGAAAAAAGGGAAATGCTCCCTTTTAACGCTAACTTGATTGTATTCTTTTTAATAATTTGCATTGTCATTGGGCTTATCAGTCGCTATTATAAAAATAATAATAATTTGAGATGATTGCAAAGATAGAAAGAGATAACACAAGAAATTTTTTTTTTCAACAATCTGATAGGCTCTCAATTGATCGAAGGAATTCATATCTGGTGGTAACCAAAGAGAAAATAATCGAGTTTGGGTATAGGTGCCTTCAATCGCAGAAATAAGATATTAATATTCGGATTTTTGAACTGACTGTTGCCATGAATCTGTTTCATTGATAGAGAATATGGTAGGCCGTTGGGTAAAGGTTAATAAAAGCTGAGCCTTGACGCTGGACAAACGAGTCATTGGCAGTCAAGCCATGATTGGCTATTATGTTGAGGTCCCAGACAATAAAATATATCTTGATAAAACTTCTTAAAAAAAGTTAAAAAAAATCAGCCGACAAATTGGGAATGATAGTCGAATTTAGGATTTTTCGCAATTTTTTCCCATATCGGAATTAATATTTGTTGCATGATTTACGGATGTTTTTTTGTTCGTTAAGTTTTTATATAGCATTAAAATAGATTTATGCGAATTATATTTAATTCTTACAATACAACGGGTGCCGGACCATCGAACGTAACTAAATTTATTTTAAAGGCACTTTCACAAAAAAGAATTTTATACAAAAAATATTTTATTATACCGAATATTTTTTTATTTAAAGATGTGGAAAGTAACAAAGATCTTAAGATAATCAGGTTGCCTGTATTCCAGGGGTATTTGAATTATATTTTCCGTGTTTTATATGATCTTTTTTTATTGCCGACCGCATCATTTATTTTAAATGCTTCAGCGGTTATTGTGCTTGCAAATTATTCTCCAATGATAGTGCGGGGGAAAAAAATTGTTTTTATGCGGCATCTGTTTTTAGTCGACGACTGCCCAACGGTATATGATAATCCTAAAGCTTATGTACTAGAAAGCTTGCGCAGGGTGGTTTTTATGCTGACCCTTAAAACAACTGATATAATTGTTGTACAAAGCAATTTTATGAAAGATGCCCTGATAAGGAAATATGGTAAAATCGCATCTAAAATCGTAGTTATGCCAAACCCGGTGAGTAACCTGATCGATCTGTCAGAGTCTGATATCAGCCCCAAAAAATACCAAAAGGATAATTATGTACTTTATGTAAGCCGCTACTATCCTCATAAACAACATATATTTTTGCTGCAACTGGTTGAAAAATACAAGACTCAATTAAGGGGGAAAAAAATAAAATTCTATATTACGGTTGATAAAAGTCAATCTAATATAAAAGCCAGGAATTTTTTAAAAAAAATATCCAAATCCAACCTGGATGATATTATCCATAATCTTGGTGAAATCCCGAATGATGAACTGTCTTTGTATTATGGGGCGGCAAAATGTTTTTTTTTCCCGTCAACCAGTGAAACTTTTGGAAATCCTTTAGTCGAGGCCATGGCGTTCGGCCTTCCAATTATTGTTCCGGATCTGAATTATGCAAAAGATGTATGCAAAGGGGCAGGCATTTATTATGAAGTGAATAAAATAGATGATGCGTTTGATAAAATTATGGCTTTGTTTGAAGATCAATCCATCCAAGAAAATTTTTCCCGGCAAAGCCATTTGAGATTTAAAAATTTTTCCACGACTGACCAATGGATAGATGAAGTTTTTTCTTTAGTGTCATGACATTTGATTATGTTGAAGTAGAAAAAGGACGAATTTGCATTTTATTGATATCATAATTGTTAATTATAATAGTACAAATTATTTATTGAAATGTCTTTCTTCAATATATGATGCATTGGACAATAATATTTCCGCAACCGTTTATGTTTTCGATAATGCGTCCAATGATAACATTGATATTTTACATAAAGCGTTTCCACATGTAAATTTATCAAAAAACAGGAAAAATATTGGTTTTGCCAAGGCGGTTAATTATTTAATCTCTAAAACGGTAGCTGCTGAAGTATTAATTTTGAATCCTGATACTTTTATAAATAAAGGTTTTTTTAACTCAATACTAAATTTCATGATTGAAAATCCGGATGTTGGTATCGCAGGTCCTAAAATTTTTGAAAGCAATGGTAAGGTCCAGGGATCAGCAAGATCATTTCCGACGCCGATGACGGCATTGTTCGGTCGAAAATCCATCATGACAAGGTTTTTTCCAAATAATAGATTGACCAGAAAAAATATTTTAAATAGAGAGTTAAGCGGGAATGTACCGATAAAAGTTGACTGGGTATCTGGTGCCTGTATGATGGTGAGGCGACAAGCGATTGAGGATGTCGGTTTGATGGATGAAAATTTTTTTATGTACTGGGAGGATGCCGACTGGTGCAGAAGAATGATCCAAAAGGCTTGGAAGGTCGTTTATTATCCTGATGCATCAATTATTCATTTCTCGGGAAAAAGCAGTGATCGTAATTTAATCCAATCGGTCGTTGAATTCCATAAAAGCGCTTATTATTTATTTAAAAAGTATTACCAGGATCCTTTTGGCATCATGCGGGCGCTTGTTATGATCGGGTTGGGGGCAAGGGCTTGCTTTTTGCTGGCGCTTCATGGCATTCGCCGTCGTTACAAACGGAAATAGAAATTGTGCACCTGCCAGCACACTTAAGCAGGTTGCTGGAAAAAATTGAAAAAGAGTCGTAAGGTTGTGTTTATGAAAATATTAATTACTGGCGGCGCCGGCTTTATCGGTTCTCATCTTGCTGACAGGCTCATTGGCGATGGCCATGAAGTGTTTGCAATAGATGATCTGAGCACCGGCAGCATCAAAAATATCAAACAGCACCAGAATAACAGCCGGTTCAAACTGGTTGTCGATACGATTTTAAATGAAACCCTGATGGATGAAATGGTTTTAAAATGTGATCAGGTTTATCATCTGGCAGCTGCTGTCGGGGTTAAACTGATTATGAATCGTCCGGTTGAAACCCTTGAAACCAACGTCAAAGGCACCGAGATGGTTCTTTCAATAGCCAATAAGTATAAAAAAAAAGTGCTGATTGCTTCCACCAGTGAGGTTTACGGGAAAATCATGAACGGCGATAATCCGCCGCCGCTGAGGGAAGATACCGACCGTCTGATGGGGGCGACGACCAAAAGGCGATGGGCATATGCCTGTTCCAAGGCGTTTGATGAATTTCTGGCTTTGGCCTATTATGAAGAAAAAAGACTGCCGGTGATAATCGCAAGATTGTTTAATACCGTGGGGCCTAGACAGACCGGCCAATACGGAATGGTGCTGCCGAATTTTGTGCAAAAAGCCCTGATCGGTAAACCGATTATTATTTATGGCGACGGATCCCAGTCCAGGAGTTTTACGCATATTGCCGATGTGGTGGAAGCACTGACCAAACTAATGGAAGAACCCGCAGCGGTTGGGCAGGTGATCAATGTGGGGAATAAAGAAGAGATCTCCATTAAAGAGCTTGCATTGATGGTGAAGAAAATGACGGCAAGCTCTTCTGAAATTGAGAATATAACATACGACAGAGCTTACGGGCCGGGTTTCGAAGATATGCAGAGACGATCACCGGATATCAACAAGTTAAGGGATCTGATCGGTTATGAGCCCTGCAATGACCTGCAATCGATTGTTCAAAGTGTCATAGATTATTATCTGTAATCATGAACCCGCTTTTGGCCTATAGCATTGCTTTTTTAATTGCTTTTGGGGGTTCTGTTCTCCTGACTCCCCTTGTAAGAAACGTCGCCGTTAAGTATAATTATGTGGCCACGCCGCGAGTGGACCGCTGGCACCAAAAAACCACCGGCTTGTTTGGCGGAGTCAGTATTTATGTCAGCATGATGGCGGCATGGCTGATTTCATCTGCCGTATTTTTTCAGTTTCAAAATTATATCCAGCCCCTTTTGCCCGTAGCTCTGGGCGGAGCAGCTATATTCCTTCTGGGGTTGGTGGATGACATTTCTGAAATTAATCCGCAGTATAAACTGATCGGCCAGGTGGTGGTGGCATCCGTTCTGGTAATTTTCGGGTTCCAGTTCAACTGGTTTGAGTCAAAAACCGCCAATTTGTTAATCAGTATATTCTGGATCGTCGGCATCACCAATGCTTTTAATCTTTTGGATAATATGGATGGCCTGTCGGCCGGTGTTGCCTGTATTTCAGGATTTTTTCTCTTTCTATGGCTGGCGCTTATGCCGGGGGCTCATGTTTTGGCGGCTCCGGTTCAGCTGATACTGGCCGCCTATATCGGCAGCTTGCTGGGATTTTTATTTTACAATTTCAACCCGGCCTCCATTTTCATGGGAGATGCCGGCAGCCTGTTTATCGGTTTTTTGCTGGCGTCTTTAACCGTAATTGAAAATCCGTCAAATGAACAGGCCGTTCCCCTTTTTAACCAGCTTTCCGTTATTGCCATACCTTGCCTGATCATGTTTATACCGATTTTAGATACGGCCTTTGTCAGCTTCATGCGCAAGCTGTTTTCCCGGTCAATTTTTCAGGGGGGACGGGATCACTCGTCCCACCGGATGGTCGCCATTGGTTTTTCTGAAAGAAAAGCCGTTATTGTTTTATACCTTTTTGCCGTTATTTCCGGCGTGCTTGCGCTGGGTATTTATCCGCTGGATACCGGGATCAGTGCGGTGATTATTACCCTTTATTTGATTCTGGTGTTGCTGTTCTGGACATATCTGGCAAATGTTGAGGTGTATTCCCGGACGCCCGGTTCAATGGAAAAAAAGGCGGGAACCATACTCCCGGTATGGGTGGAAGCCGGTTACGGGCAGACACTTTTTTCTATATTGATGGATTTGATTTTAATAACCGTTGCTTATTATACATCCTATCTGTTACGTTTCGGCGGTGTGATTGGTCCGAATTTTGATTTCTTTTTTAAATCCCTGCCCATCCTGTTTGCCTGCCAGATATTTAGTCTATATAGTTCCGGAGTGTATCAGCGGCTGTGGTGGGGATCCCGTTTAGGAGATATTGCCGTTTATGTCAAAGGGGTTACCGCCGGTACGGTCATGGCGATGCTCACGTTGCTGTTCCTGTACCGTTTTCAAAGTTTTTCCCGGGCGGTTTTCATTATTTACTGGGGAGTGATGCTTATTTTTATATCATTCTCGCGATTTTTCTTCAGGCTGCTGGATGAATGGGTCAGCCGGGGAAATCATAAAGGCAAACCAACATTAATCTATGGTGCCGGCATCGGCGGCCAAATGGTGGTCCGGGAAATAGAAACCAATGAAGACTTAGGGCTTTTAATGGTTGGTTTTATTGATGATGATCCAAGGAAAAAGGGTAAAAAAATAAATGGTTATCCTGTTTTAGGCTGTGACAAACACCTCAAGTTGATTGTCAAAAAATACAATATTCAGGAAATTATTGTTTCATTCAGGGATAACGGGTTGGAAAAAAAGAAGGAAGTCCATCGTCTTTGCACATGTGACGGTCTTGATACTGCGGTCCGTCGAATGCGGCTGGTTATCGAGCCGTAATCCGAAATTTAGAGGGATGCATTTACGCGGGTTTATTCGGTTATCAGGGGTTTTATTAATTCATTGTATCTCTCAATTTTTGATTTGAAACGCTTTTCTTCTTTTTTGTACTGCTTGATTTTTTTGTTCATTTCCTGAACGCGTTTATTGTAACGCGCCACGCTTTGTTCATCTTGCATGCTCCCTTTGCTTTTTTCAAGCTGCTGCTTTTCAGTCATCAGTTGATCAAATTTTTTATTCAAAGCTTCTTTTTGATCCAGCAATATTTTTCTTTCTGCCACTAATTTTTCAGTTTCAGATGGTTTTGCGGTCTTTTCGGCAGATTTGTCTATGTCTTCTCCGGCAGCAGAGTCTTCGGATTCCTGGGTAAATGATTTTTCTTCAGTGATGAAGTCTGTATCCCCGGCAAGGGATGTGTCATCGTCTGCCTGATCATCTGCCTCGAAGAAAAAATCCTGTGTATCTGCTCCAGAAGCATCTGTTTCTGAATAGGAATCTTCTTCCGGGATCGTGATAATCTCAGGGTGTCGTTCGAGCTGCGTCCGGTATTGCTTGGGTATGGTTGAAATATTATCCGTGTAATGGGTAATGCCTTTGCTGTCAACATACTGGTAGAATTCAGCAGATGCCGGTATGGCAATGATTAACAGCAGTGAGCAAACGATAGCGATTTTATAATATCTTAGCATTGGGCACATCCCCCTTGACGGTGCAAAATTAATTCAACGCCGATTGCTTGATCGAATAATTATATTTTTCAATTTCCGCCTGTAAGATTTTTTTCTGTTTTTTATACTTCTTTATTTTAATATTTAATTTTTTGACATTTTCATTATATTTGAGGACGCTTTTTTCATCGTCTTCATCCACGCTGGTTTCAATTTCCTGTTTTTCTTTCATCAGGCTCAGAAATTTTTTGTTCAATGCCTCTTTTTTGTTAGACAGTACTTTTCGGGTGGATTCCAATTTTGCCAGAACCAGGCTTTCATCTTTTTCATTAACTTCATTGCTGCCTTTTTCAATTACCTTGCTTTTGGTAACCGTTTCTGCAACATGTTTGGTCTGCCCGGAAACCTTCATTGAGTTCGGTTCATCTGGCGTAATTAGCCGGGTGTGGAATTCCTGTTTTTCCGTTTCAGCCGGTTTTTTCTGGTCCGCCTTAAGTGCTGGAATTATAAAATTTGAGTCTTTTTTTGCCACGGTGTTATCAGGTTGGTCCGTGCCGGCCTTATTGATTTCAGGGGCTGTTTTTTTGATAGAAACAACATTTTTTGTTGAGGCCTTACTTTCCTGTTTATGATCAGTCTGTTTTGTCGCAACTGTCTTAGTTTGTTCGCTTTTTTCTTTTTGAATTTCCAAGGCCGGTTTTTCCCGGATCTCCGGTTTGATTTCGTGGGGCACACTCACTGGCTCAGCTTGTGCAGTTTTAGGTGCAGTGACTGTTTTTTGATCAGCAACAATATTTTTTGTTTCTGTTTTGTTTTTTTGTATGGGGGCCGTTTTTTTTGCAGTAATTTTTTCAGTCTGATTTTTTTCAACTGTTTTGGTTTCCGGAACAGGCTTTTTGCCTGCCTCTGGTTTGGCACTCTTTTTTATATTTTTTCTGGGCTCGGCTTGTGCAGTTTTGGGTGCAGTGACAGTTTTTTGATCAGCAACAATGTTTTTGGGTTGAGCGTCTTTTTTTGTTTCTGTTTTGTTTTTTAGTATGGGAGCCGTTTTTTTTGCGGTAATTTTTTCAGTCTGATTTTTTTCAACTGTTTTGGTTTCCGGAACAGGCTTTTTGCCTGCCTCTGGTTTGGCACTCTTTTTTATATGTTTGTTGGGCTCAGCTTGTGCAGTTTTAGGTGCAGTGACAGTTTTTTGATCAGCAACAATGTTTTTGGGTTGAGCGTCTTTTTTTGTTTCTGTTTTGTTTTTCTGGATGGGAGCTGTTTTTTTTGCGGTAATTTTTTCAGTCTGATTTTTTTCAACTGTTTTGGTTTCCGGAACAGGCTTTTTGCCTGCCTCCGGTTTAACTGTCTTTTTTACATTTTTTTCCGGCAGGACTTTTGGGGTTTTTTCAGCCAAAAGTTTGCTTTCTTTTTTAATTTCCGGAGTGTTGTTTACTGGTTTATCCGGTTTCGTCTTTTCTTTTAAATTTTTTGCCGACAGCGCTTCTTCGGTCTTTTGTGAAGGTGTTGTTTTTTTATCAATGGTGATTTTTTTGCTTTTATGGGTTTTACGGCTGGATAATTTAGCAGCCGGCGCTTGAACGGTTTTTTCTGAAATGATTGGTTGAAAAGGAGATCCTGTTTCTTTTTTTGATTTAGATGCGGTCTTTTTTTTCGCATCCGGCGGTATGGCAGGATTGATGATATTTTTCTCAGCTTTTGCTGATATCGATTTTAACGTTTTTGGATGGATAACTTTGTCTGTTTTGGTCTGATTTTTTGTAGGGTTTTTTGTTTGGGCAAGCGGTTGGTTTTGAATCGGCAAAATCGCCAATTCATCAGAAAGGCCTTCAAATTCGGAAAACTGCTCAAGCTCTGAGCGGTGTTCGACCGGAACGGAATAAACGTTGTCTGTAAGACGCGTAATCCCGTTTTCGTCTTTATATTGATATAGTTCAGGCGATGCCGGAACGGCAAAAAATAAAAAAAGAATCCATATAATATTAACTTTCAAATATCTTGGCATTGACCCCTTCCCTTACGTGTGCAAAATTGAAATACTTTCTTATCATAAATCATGATTAATATAAAGCTTTCACTGATAAGGATAAACAATTTGCAGGTCAGGGCATCATTTTGTTTCGTAGAATTCAGATTTACGGGAAGAATTGATCAGGGTATGTTATATTACATTAAAATTTGTGCATTGGTTGTTGGACTTGATTGGATGTTAGCTTATGATTTATAAGACGATAGTCATGGGTAAAATATTTATAATTTGTTTCATATGAAACCGCCTGGATGTGGATGGTAGAATGTATCGGATAACACATGTTTTTATAGTTATTTTATTGGTTTTCTGTTTATCGTGTGCCCAAAAAGATGGAGGCGCGCGGTTTTTCTGGCAAATAAGTCCTGAAAAGCGGCTGTTTGATTCAGCAGAACAGCAGTATCAGGATCGAGCATATAATGAAGCGCTTTTTCGTTATCAGGAATATCTGTCTCAATTCCCGGATAACGAGAAAGCGCCTGCTGCCTTATTAAAAGTCGGGATGATCAGTGTTTATCTCGAACAATATGAAAAAGCCATCACTGTATTCAATCGTGTGCAGTTGATATATCCGGGAAGTCCCTATGCCCGGGAAGCAGGTGTCGGTAAGCTGGCTGTGTATTATAAAACAGGTGACTATCAGCAGGTAACCTTATATGCCGGAAAGGTCCTGGCCCAGCCGCTGGCCGGAGAACAGCTGATACGTGTCAACCTTATTGTCGGTGATTCATATCTGGCCATCAAATCACCGCTGGACGCCTATTCCGCCTATTTGAGCGCATTTATAGCCGCAAAAGCTAACGAGAAAACCAAGGTGATTTCAAGGCTGAAAGCAGCGGTCTCCCTGATGGAGGCATCTGATTTATCAAATGAACTGGCAAAGTTGGAAGGCCGTCCGCCCGGCGGCTATCTCATGTACCAGCTGGGAATTATTTATATGGAAGAAGGGTATCTCGGTGACGCGGTGACGACTTTTTCATCTTTTCTTGAAAACTATCCGCACCATGAGAATGTTGACCAGGCGGAAAAATTTATCGCTGATCTTGACGCTTCCGTAGTAACGGATCATCATTTTATCGGGTGCCTGCTGCCGATGACCGGTAAATATGAAAAGTTCGGTCATCAGGCCCTTGAAGGGATAGAGTTTGCCCTTGCCCGTTTTTCCCGCCAGCGGGGAGTGTCCTCCATTCGTATCCTCGTCAAAGACACCGCATCTGATCCTCTGGTCGCGCAAAAGGGGTTTTATGAGCTTGCAGACAGCAATGTTTCCGCAATTATCGGGCCGATTGCAACCGCTGAATATGCAGCGGTTCAGGCCCAGGAGCTGCGCGTCCCGATGATCGCGCTGACCCAGAAATCAGGCATAACAGATAGCGGAGATTATGTTTTTAGAAATTTTCTCACCCCCGGGATGCAGATAAAGTCGCTTGTGGACTATGCTGCGAAAACACTTGAGGCAAAAAAGTTTGCCATACTTTACCCGGATGAAAGTTACGGGGATGTATATATGAATTTATTCTGGGATGAGGTTGTCGCGTCCGGCGGAAAAGTCGTTGGGGTTGAGGCATATGATCCGAAAAATACGCATTTTGCCGACCCCATCAAAAAACTGGTGGGGCTTTATTATGATATACCGGAAGACCTGATTGAAGAGCCGTTGCTGACCCCGCCCGTATATATTGAAAGTGAATATCCTGATGCTCAGAATATGGAGCCGGATGTATCTGATATTTTAGCGGGTTATGATACCGGCAACTGGTATGATGAATTGAATGAATCGATCATGATAAGCCGGCTGGCGGAAGCCCGGAAAATAGAGGAGGAAGAGGGTCCGGAACCGATTATTGATTTTGATGCGGTATTTATCCCGGATTCGCCGAATAAAGCCGGATTGATCATTCCCCAGCTGGTATATTATGACGTGAATGATGTGTTTCTGCTGGGAACCAATCTATGGCATTCGGATAAATTAATCGATATGGCGAAATATCATATCCAGGGCGCCATATTGCCTGAAGGTTTTTTTGAACAAAGTCCGGCAGAGCATGTGCATCGGTTTGTTGCCGGATTTAAATATACATATGGAAACACTCCGGGGTTTATAGAGGCGGTCAGCTATGACACGGCCTGGATATTGTTTGACCTGGTGAGCCGCCCGGATATCCGTTTCCGGGCGCAAATCAAAAGAGCGTTATTGGCCATGGAACCTTTTGAGGGCGTCACCGGAACGACTGTTTTTGATCCAACCGGTGAGGCAGTGAAGGACATTTACCTGTTGAAGGTTAGCGGTCGGCGGTTTAAGGAAATTACGGAAAAGACAACCGCAAACCAGCATAGATGATGATCTGCGGTTCAAAGTTCCTGAAGATAAAGAGTAAAATAAAAATATGAGACACTATTCCGGTTTCTGATTGGTTAAATTCCCCTGACCAGTGGCTTCCAGCACGGTTTGCCAGAGTTTTCCTTTGGGGTTGACCCGTTTTCGTTTTCCCGCAGTCATGGGGATGGGAACGTTTACAAAAAAGTTATTCCAGTGTCCGATAATCATGTTTGTTTTACCGGCCATTCCGGCATGCACGGCATCCCGGCCAAGGAAACCGCAGTACACGTGATCGTTGGGGTTCGCCGGAAGGCTTCGGATCATATAGCTGGGGTCAATATATTTTATCGTAACGTCCATGGATTTTTCATAGAAATAGGACCGGATCTTATCTTTTAAAAATATTCCGATATCATAGAGTTTCAGATTGCCCGAGGCATCGTATTCGGGTGTTGAATCCTGAAAAAAATTCTGACCGGCCCCTTCCGCAACAACAATAACCGCGTGTTTTCTTTCCTTAAGCCTTTTTTCAAGCCGGGTTAAGAGACCGTTTTCCCCTTCAAGGTCAAAATCAATCTCCGGGATCAGGACAAAGTTGACATCCTGCTGTGCCAGGGAAGCGGTGGCGGCAATAAATCCGGAGTGGCGTCCCATCAGTTTTATCATTCCGATTCCGTTGGGATACCCTTCCGCTTCTTTATGGGCCCCTTTAATTGCTTCGGTGGCAATGTCCACGGCCGAATCAAAACCAAATGATTTGGCTACCCTAAAAATATCATTGTCAATGGTTTTGGGGATTCCGATTACGCTGAGCTTTGCGTTGCGTTTTTTGATTTCTTCAACAATTTTAGTGGCCGCCTTGAGTGTGCCGTCCCCGCCGATCATAAAGAGGATGCCGATGTTGAGCCGTTCCAGGCAGTCAACGATGGCTTCAATGTCCTGGGGCCCCCGTGAAGAGCCGAGAATGGATCCCCCCATTTCATGAATATTTACAACCTTATCAGGATCAAGCTCCACGAGATTATGACCGTATTCCGGAATAAAACCCTCCAGGCCGTATCGGATACCGTATACATGTTTTACCTGATACCGATAATAAAGTTCCAGAACAATTGCACGAATGACATTGTTGAGACCCGGGCACAACCCTCCGCAGGTGACTAAAGCGCATTTGAGTTTGCTCGGGTCAAAGTAGATTTTTTCCCTTGGCCCCGCCAGTTCAAAGGTCGTCGGTGTTTGTTGGTTCTTTATCTGTTCAAGGACAGCCTCGGCATTGACATCAATTAAAATCCTGTCTTTGTCGGATTTGAACATTTCCTTGCTGGTTCCGATGGAATCATCTAATAACAGCGTTTTTATTTTTGCCTCACCGAGTGATTCAATATGGGTCTCGATGGGTTTGGAGTCGCTCATGGGTCTTCCTCAGTGAAGAAATAAATGATCAAACACCGTTGAATTTTACAGCGCCTTTGCCGAGAATGTCATGGAGGTGCAGCACACCGGCAACTTTTTTTTCCATATCAATCACCGGCAGAACGGTAATCTGATGGGCCTCCATGATGTTTAACGCATCATAGAGGGGCGCGTTTTCATCGATGGACTTCGGGTTTTCAGTCATCAGGTCGTCTGCGTTTTTTTCAAATACGGTTATTTTTCTGACCAGCATTCTTCGCACATCGCCGTCTGTTATGATTCCGGAAAGTGTATTGTCGGATTTCGCGATCAGAACAACGCCCAGTTTTTGTTTGTCCAGGATATTCAGGGTGATTGTCATATCCGTCTTTTCGCTGACCAGTGGAATGGCATTTCCCGTCAGCATGATGTCTTTGACCTTAAGGGAAGACAGCCGCTGTCCCAGTTTTCCGCCGGGATGAAATTTTTTAAAATCAGTGGGGCTGAATTTGTGTTTATTAATCAGAACAACAGCCAAAGCATCCCCCATTGCCAGCAATGCGGTGGTACTGGTGGTCGGGGCAAGGCCCAGCGGGCATGCTTCTGTTTCAACTCCCACGTCAATGACCATGTCGCTGTGTCTGGCCAGGGTTGAATTTTTGTTGCCGGTAAATGCGATGATCGGGCAGCCGGCATTTCGGATACTGGGCAGCAGAATATTCAGTTCATCGGTTTCACCGCTGTTGGACAGAGCAATAAAGACATCTTTTTCAGACACAATGCCCAGATCCCCGTGCATGGCTTCGACCGGATGCAGAAAGATTGAGCGGGTGCCGGTGCTGTTTAGCGTGGCAACTATTTTTCTGCCGATAATTCCGGATTTCCCGATTCCGGCAAATATTACACGGCCCTGGGATTTGCATATTAAATCAACCATTTTGGTGAAATTGTCATCAATTTTTTCTGTCAGCTTGAGAATTCCGTCCGCTTCAATTTTCAGAACTTCAATCGCCTGTTCGATTGTCATGGGTTTTTTCCTTGCAAGAGTTGCACAATTAATTCTATGCGCTTCTATAAATTACCGTTTATATAAGAATGATTTTCGTTTAAGGTTACAATTTTTTGTTATTAAATCAAGATTTGTTTTGCGAATTGTATGGCCCCTCAAGAATAACAAGATAAATAAAAATTAAAAATATATTGACAAACCAGGTTGAGTTGATTAGTTTTCGGTACCCAATTTATAAGCTATCTTATAACGGCGCCGGTCATTTCAGGCGCCGTTGTTTATAGGAAAAAAAGATAACGGAGGAAACAAGATGATTTGTACAACAGTCAGGAATGGTGAAGAGTGTGTATTTATGAGCAAAAACGGATGCTCTTATAATGGGGGATCCTGTAATGCAGTGATTGAGTCCTGTACCGGCTGCAGTCGAAGCAAGGAATATGAAACCGGATGGTATTGTGCGGCTGCTCCGGATCCTGCTTTAAAATGGAAAAACGGTAACTGCAATATCGCCACCCATGTCACCATGACCGTTAAAGAAGAAAAAGCCAAGCTGAACCCGATCAAGGCATCCAAACGCGGTCACTAATTTTTCTGTAAGAAAAATAAAAAAAAACAACGGGCGCTGGAATCAATCCAGCGCCCGTTTTTTTATTTTAACGCCAGTGCGACAGCCGGCTCTCCACCATTTCCGTAAACGCTTCGAATCGGGTTTTAATCTGTCCCTCGGCAAAAGTCCGGTGATCAATAAAATCGACTTCAAGATTTAAAACCGGAACATTGATTTCTTTTAAGCCTTCCGAGGTTAATCCCCTTGAACCGCTTCCCTGCCGCCGCCTTTCAGCCGGCTATCGTGAAAACGGGCGTCAATTTTTTTCACTCTACTTGCCCAGGGTATCCGTGACACGAATTGGTTCATTTTTGAAAAAGTAAATGGACAGATCATCCGCAGTTGCCGGGAGATCCGGTAAAATAGTGTTGTCATTTTTGCGGATTACATTCCATGCGTCGGACATCCGGCGCATGGCATCGCAGCTGTTAATAAAGACAGCACCTTCGAGATCCGGTAAATCGTTGCTTAAGGCCCGGTCCGGGATGCGTTTGATGTTGGGGCAAAGGTTGTCATGGAGCAGGTGGCCGGGATGGTCGGCAACGTCCCCCATTGGCAGGATGCGATACGGCGTATATCCGGCAGCATCAATCAGCGGCAGCGGCGTATAGGCGCAGGTAAAACCGATTTTCTGTTTTGTTTCCATTTGCTAAATCTTTTTGGCAAATCCATTTGTTAAACTTGGGCTTGGAATCATTGAAATTATGGATAGGCGGATGTTCGGGCAGTTGATTGAGATACTCATAGCCGTCCTTATTTCCTGTCGGGATAATTATCGGTATGGCACTCGCTGAATACATAATGTTACTGATCCAATACTTTTTGTCGAATAAAAAAACGATCCGAATCAATTGTTGAGTAACTTCTTTAAATCATGTATGATACATGAAGTATTTTGCAATCGAGTTTCTATATCCATTTTGAATGCATACCGGTTGACGGCGAATTAATTCAAGCCGGGCAAAACCAAATAATGTTGTTTTCTACCTGAAACCATATTGGAAAGGAAAGAAGATGCGGCAGAAATCAAAGGATACTCGGATTTGTGTTGTTGGCGCGGGACCGGCCGGGCTATGCGCGGCGTATTATCTTGAGCAAAAGGGATACACAAAGGTCACGGTGCTTGAAAAGCAGGATTGCCTGGGCGGAAAATGCCATACTCATTACTATGATCAGGAAGCCTATGACATGGGGGCCATTGAAGTCACGCCCGATTTTAAGCATATCATTGATTTTAAAAAAAAGTTCGATCTGGACTGGTATACCATTCCGTATATCCGACTCATGGACCGAACCAACGGCCATGATTACCCCTTTAAGGTCCTGTTTGATGATATAAAGCCCCTGGATGCCTTGGGTGATGTACTGAAATATTTCATGGAGCTGCATGAACACCGGGATTCGTTAGCAAAACCGGGTTTTTGCAATCTTCCTGATGAGCTGACGGTGCCGTTTGCCGACTGGCTTGACAATAATAGAATGAACAGTCTTTACAATGCTTTTCTCATGCCCGTCAACTGTTTCGGGTATGGCAATCTTGAAGAGATACCGGCGGCCTATGTTCTCAAATATATAGATTTCTGGAATTTTGTAACAGTTCTCTATAATGCGGGCTGGGAGACCCTGATTCCTGAAAAATATCATTTAGCGCCGGGGTGGCCCAAGCGAATGACAAACGGGTTGCAGCACTTAATGGAAAGGATCGGGCAAACGCTGAATGATGTGCGGACAAATATCGGCATCCGTCGGATTACACGCGGAAAGACTGTGCAGGTGCAAGTGGGCGGACCCGGTACGGGGCAGGGAGAAGCTGGTGATGTCTGGGAATTTGATGAACTGATCATCGCAATCCCGCAGACTTCGGAGAAACTTGCGTTTCTTGAACTGTCAGATGATGAAAAGCTTCTTTTTGATAAGGTCATATTAAACCACTACTATACGACAGCCTGCCGGGTGGGGGATGTTTCTTATAACGGGTTTGTGGAAACCATTGTCAATGATAAAATCTGTAAGCCGGAAGACGGCTATCCGGCCCAGTTTCTCAGATCCTGGCCGGACAATGACATGTGCGTGTTTTATTCATATTCGACAACCGATATGAGCATAGAAGCCGTGCAGGACCGGTTAAGAGAAAACTTAAGAAATATGCAGCGGCCGGAACCTGTCATCCGCGAAACCTGCAAGTGGGATTATTTTCCCCATGTCGGTTGCAAGGATTTAAAAGACGGGTTTTATGATAAATTAGAAGCGATTCAGG
This sequence comes from Desulfococcaceae bacterium, assembly GCA_030145385.1. GTDB lineage: Bacteria > Desulfobacterota > Desulfobacteria > Desulfobacterales > Desulfosalsimonadaceae > SURF-3. The sequence continues at coordinate 72,431 of JAQYVU010000005.1, read as the reverse complement.
GGGACCTTCGGACATATTATACCGGCGGGCTGTTAAATTTTGAGCTGGTGGAAAACGCGGCAGCCTATTCCGATTTTATTGTTGATAAATTTTTTTAACCCTGGATCTGGTTCCGGCCGTTGTTTTTTGCCCGGTAAAGGAGATGATCCGCTTTTTTGATCAGGCTTGAAGGCGTATCATTGTCAAACATTGCAACCCCGGCGCTGATGGTCACTCTTAAATCAGTGGCATCCCATTTAAGCGCTTCCACATTTCTTCTTATCCGCTCCGCCGTGATGTGGGCTTCCCGGGCATCGGCATGGGGAAGCACCACTAAAAATTCTTCACCGCCGTATCTGCCTGCATGATCGGAATCTCTCAATAGTTTTTTTATTGTGGCAGACACTTTTACGAGTACGGTGTCCCCGTATGGATGCCCATAGATATCATTGACGGATTTGAAATGATCAATGTCCAGCATGAGTAACGATAGCGGCTGGGAATACCGACGGGCCTCGGCAATTTCCGTTTTTAAGAGCTCAATGGAATGCCGGTGATTGTAGAGGGCGGTCATGCTGTCCGTAATAGCTATTTTTTCCAGCTCTCGGACCAGTCGTTCCCTTTCTTTTGCCATGCGTTCTTTTTCTTCAATCTCCGACTGCAGTCTTTTATTCATTTGCATGATGATGTCCCGGCTGCGTTTGAGTTCAATATGCGTGCGCACTCTTGCCTTGAGTTCCGACGTGTTAAAGGGTTTTGTGACAAAGTCCACGGCCCCGAGGTGGAATCCGTTTATGATGTCTTCGGTATCGGTCCGGGCGGTGAGAAAAATGATCGGAATGCCAAGGGTCTCCTGGCAGGATTTTAACTCTTTGCAAACTCCGAATCCGTCGATGCCGGGCATCACGATGTCAAGGAGGACGATATCCGGATTAACGTCCCGGATCATCTTCAAAGCCTGTTCGCCGTTTGTCGCCACAGCGATGTCGTATTTTTCTTCACTTAAGATAGTGCTCAGTATCTGGATATTGATGGGGATATCGTCAACTATGAATACAGAAGGAGGGGGCGTATTTTGAAAAATCGCTTCCGATGGCATGGCGCTTTTTTCAGGGACGAGTCCGGCCCCTGCAAATCGATGACCGGCGGATGATTCCGTGAGTAGTTGCTTTTTCAATGTGTTCTCCTTTTCAGAAGCGAGATGGAGTGTCAGGCAATTTGAGATATTTTTCTGATCAACTCCGGAAATTGGTTCAGCGTATCAGGCAGATTTTGCATATCAAAGGATTTTGCTTCTGTTTTTAATTTATTTCCCCAGGCAATGAGCGTTGCCATATCGTATTGTGCCCCCACCGCTATCACATCTATCGCAAAGTGTTCGATTTTATTGAAATAAAACGTCTTGCGGATCTGCTGCCATGTTAAGAACATTCTGCCGTTTAACAGATCGACCAATTCGGATAAGCCGGCTTTTGTCTCCGGTGAATCAGTTTCAGGGGTTATCTGGTTCGGAATGCTGCACCTGGCATTGTAATCGGCGCAGGTGTCAGGATTGTCCGTGGTATGAGCAAGGAATCGCATGAGTTCACAAAAGATTACTGATCTGCTGACCGGTTTTCTTAAAAAGCCGTCGAACATTGCGTTTTTTATCCGGTTCTCTTCTTCTTTCATAGCCGATGCCGTCACCGCAACCACCGGAATATGCTTCAGGCCCGGATCGGTTTTCAGAACTTTGATGGCCTCATAGCCGTCCATCACCGGCATTTTGAGATCCATCAGAATAAGGTCCGGGGATTTTTCCCGGGCGATATCGATGGCTTCCTTCCCGTTGATGGCTTCAATGAACCTCAGCGGCGTGTTTTTCATATATCCTCTGAGCAGCAATCGGTTGTTTTCAACGTCATCTGCGACAAGCACCGTTGCTTTTTCAAAAACAAGGGCCGCCAGGTTGAAGTCCGGGTCGCTTTCCTGTTCAATTGCTTCAGTGGCGGCTTTAACATTTGGAAAGGTTATGGAAAAACAACTGCCTTCGCCGGGTTTGCTTTTCACATCAATGGTGCCGCCCATGATTTCGGTCAGCCGTTTGGTGATCGTCAACCCGAGCCCAGTTCCGCCGTACACAGCCGAAGACTGGTCTTCCTGCTGTTTAAAGGCATCGAAAATGAGTTCCAGCTGGTCCTGTGGAATGCCGATTCCGGTATCGCTGACAGTGAACGTAAGTTGAAAAGATTCCGTGTCAGGAGACATTGGCCTGCTTGCAAGTTTGACATGAATTGAACCGGTGTTTGTAAACTTGATGGCATTGCCCACCAGGTTAAATAGTATCTGGCGCAGGCGGGTTTCATCCAGAAGCACGCATACCGGTGACTCCGGATCGATTGTCAGGGCAAAATCGAGCTTTTTGCTTTGAATTTTGTATAGAAAGATTTCTTTGATTTCGTTTAAAAATGGTTCCGGTAATACCGTATCGTATTCTATTGTCATTCGTCCGGCTTCGATTTTTGACAGGTCGAGGATGTCGTCAATAAGGGAGAGCAAGGTTTTACCGCTTGAATTAATGGCATCTAAGTAGTGCTTATGATGTGTCTCTTTTATCTGATCAACCAGCAGGCCTGCAAATCCGATGATGGCATTCATGGGAGTCCTGATTTCATGGCTCATATTGGCAAGGAAGGTACTTTTTGCCCGGTTGGCCGTGTCTGCCGCGTCTTTTGCCTTAATCAGCTCTTTTTCAGCTTTTTCGCGTATTCTGATTTCCGTTCGCAGGTTATGGTTTGCATTCTGGAGGGCATCGGCAGAAGACTGGATCTGAAGATTTTTATCCCGGATTTCTTTTCTGGACTTGCGCAGTTGAATGAGTATCCGGTTGGCGGATAACAAAGTGACACTGATGTAGATTAACACAAAAAAAATGCTGAAAAATGAAATAAAAAGATTCGTGTCCGGTTGGAACTCAAACCCGATGAATGCAACGGTGGCAAAGACGCCGATGATGGTCATCAGGATACCGTTGAGTTCGCGTTTTAGACCCCCGGTCAGGACATTGCTGACCGCATTTCCGCCCACGGAGGCGACGCTCGGCCAGAGGCCGAATGCCATGTGGGAAATATAAAAGCCGGTTAAAAAGGAATCAAGCAGCATAAACCGGACTTCCGTTTTCATGGGATCTTTACTTCGCCTGGCAACCAGGTAAATCACATGAGGCCAGAGCAATGTATTAACGGCAAGAACGGTCCACGGAAAGAACCCTTTGCCCCGTTCATAAAAGATGGCGCCGACAAGGATTGAATAGACAATCATCCCGATGGCTCTTGAGAAATAATGCTGTTTTAAGAGATAAAGCCTGTTTATATTCGCCGCTGGAGGTATTTGACTCATATAGCCGTTTCCTAAAGAACGTTAACAGGATCCGAATCCAAATACTTTTAAAGTTAGAGTACTGTTTATCCGGATCGGATTGTCTTTTAAGGCAACATGTTGTTGTTAAATCCATTTCAGATCAACTGTTTACTTAACATAAGTTTAGGGTAAATACAAATTTTTACTATTTATCAGGTATTGTTCGAAATGATGAAATGAAATTTTCGAAGCGGTATTTCGGGCAGGCGGGAAGCTGACGGAAATTCAAAATTGTTTATATTATTGCCATCGGAATTAAGTGATTAAATTTTTCACGCATCATCGCCTTTTAAAGATCGAATGTTTTTTTTGGATGCCCGATCATAAAAAAAACTTGAGATAAACGGTTAAAACTCATATATCCAGACCCATGAACGCATACCAGAAAGAACAGCTTGAAGCCCTGCAGATGATCCGGCGGTATCTGAATCAGTTGCCGGATTCTGAAAATAAATCCTTAAAAGCGGAAATCGCCGATTACCTGGAATTCCGGTCCTGTATCGCCAATTTTCTGGAAACCCGCTTTAAAGATATCTGCACGGAAAAATGCTATCACAGCCGGCTAAGCGCCTGCTGTTCCAAAGACGGCATCATCGCGTTTTTTGCGGATGTGGTGATAAATGCGCTGACTGCAGAAAACAACGATCTGGACAGGCTGGAACAGGCCATCGAGCACCCGGCAAATGATTTTAAATGCATTTTTTTGTCGGAAACCGGCTGCCTCTGGCAGGTCAAGCCCATTGTCTGTGAAATGTTTGTCTGTGATGAGGCTGAAAATCGGGCATTTGAAAATGATCCGGAAGCCGCAAAACAGTGGGAAACATACAGGGAAATCAAAAAAAACTATACCTGGCCGGATCAGCCTGTTTTATTTGAAAAACTGGAAAGTTTTTTTATGGCCAAAGGCTGCAGTTCGACCCTGATGTATATTCATAACAGCCCGGGACTGTTGCGGATTAAGCAGAATCGGAAAAAATAATTTTGAACGTCCAACATCGAACATTGCACATCGAATGATGAAGTCGCTTAGCTCCGCCATTTATCACTTTAAAAAGTCAGGAACCCTTATTTAACATTCGACGTTGAAAGTTGGATGTTCGATGGATGTTTATCCCCTTCAGCCTTCCACCTAAACCCCTTCTGTATTACATCAGCGACATTAAAGATTCCCACCGTTCGAGTTCAGTTGCTGCCGGAAGCCCTTTTTGTTTGAGAATCGAAATGATTTTCTCATCATTAAATCTCAAAAACGGGTCCACTCTGCGTTCATCCGCCAGGGTGGCACATACATGGTTTGGATCATACTGTTTTAAATAAGCATCCAGATGCACGTTGTCCGGTTCCAGCTTTTTGGCAAATGCCAAATATTCTTCCACATAATCATGGCCGGCATAAACGATGGTTTTCCCGGGCAGTTCAAGGAGTTGTTTGATGGCTTTTAAAAAGTTTTGATAATCTCCGGTAAAACATCGGCCGACTTTTCCGTTAAACAACGTGTCACCGGCGATCAAAATATGATCAAAATGAAAACACACGGAATCTTTGGTATGGCCGGGGGTGTGAAATACGCGGATTGGTTCCCCGTCGATTTCTATCCGGCCTTTTTTTTTCAGCGTGTTAAAATCTAAAAAGACTGCTGCTGAGCCTTTGAGCAATGCCGGGTTGCCCGTGGTGTGATCCGGGTGTGAATGGGTATTGGTCACATATGTTAACTCAAGGTTCTTGCTTTTGACACAAGCTAAAATTTCATCTGCGGCACCGCCGTCGATAGCTATAGCGGTTTTGTCGCCATAAACAAGATAGCCCAGATTATCCGCACTGTAGTTAAATTGTCTGATGTTCATTTTTTGCCCCTAAAAGGTTCTTATGGTGAGTTTTCATTACTGTCGCGGCAAGGAATTTATCAATGAAATCGGATGGTATGATTTAGTTTGGGCAAACCAGCAATGCCTTCCGGTTTGATCGGTAAATACGGCGCCATAGCAGGCGTGTGAATGGCCCCGGTGACTGCGCAGTTTAAGATGGATTTTTTGTAAGCGTTTAAAGGGCACCGCATTTGCTTTGTTCCCGGGCGCTTGAAGTACGACGAGTACGTCTTCGTGCCCGGCGCCTCGCATCTGCGGCACCCTTTAAACGCTTACAGGTCAATAGTTGACGAAAAAAAATAATTTCAACCCCGTGAACGGGTACGATTTTTTCATTTTCCTTCCTTGGTGAACGAAGCGAGCGAATGAATGGAAAACAATATGGGTTGATTTTAAGATTCGGTTTTAAAAATCTTAATTAATTATGCGCGACATGAATTTTTGCCCGGGAAAGCGAATTCTGATTTTTAACGCGAAACCGGTTATCTTCAATCAGGGCAGTCAGCAAATGTTCTTTAGAGAACATCAGGTAGCCTTTGTCAGAGCAGAGCTTGAACAAATCGTCCAGAGAACAGGACTTATGTCCGGGTTTTAATACGTTGTAACACATATCTATTGTTTCCCCGGTCAGGTGTAAAGTCCCAGGCTTTATTACCCAGTCAAAATCATCTTCATCTTTTCCGGATGCAACCAGGACTTCAAAAATAAAATACAAAACATCCGGATCTTCAGGAATCTTTTTGTGAATCTGATTGAGGGTTTCAATGGCTTTTTCATATTCGTAATTAAAAAAATATGCCTCTGCAAGAGAGAAACGGGCAAAATGGTCTTTGGGATATTTCTCCAGCTGTTCCCGGTGGAGGCGGATCAATGTTTCAAAATCCTCTTTTGCCCAGAGTTCATCTTCAATGTCCAGCCATTCGTTATTTGCGGAGGAATCGTCAGGCACGGTGTCTTTAACCGGAATATGTCTTTGAATATATTCTTCGGGAAAGGGAATGATATTGTTTTTTTTAGATTTTTTTTCCATTTTTTAAAAAAGTACCTGTTATGATGAATAGAATTTATGTTGTCAAATTCAGCTTCTTCCCGATCATTTGATAATATTGTTGAGCGCTGCCGGCAATTTATATTTTAAAACCGCACGCTGCCATCTGCGGATATACTTTTCCTGAAGTTTATGCCGGTTTTGGGGAGTGGTCCGGGCCTTGTCAAAGTCGATGATAAACAGTTTATTTTCATTGTCCACCAGAACGTTGCCCGGGTGAAGGTCCACATGATGGATTTGATTTTCAAGCAGGATGGTCAGTTGCCGAGACAGTTCGTGCATCACCGTTCGGGCTGTGTCCGGATTTTGTCTGCTGAACTCGGCAAGTGTTTGTGCATTTTCGATTTCCCGGGTGACCAGCCAGGCGTGGTAAAAGAATTTCCCCTGGTATGCAAAGGCAATAGGTTTTGGTACGCTGACCCCCAGTCGATCAAGAAACAGCAGGAGTTCATATTCCGACTGGCATCTGTATCTTGAAAATTTCAGATAGGTATTGCGGTTAAAATTCCGGATCACACCGCCCCGGGTATAGTTTTTAACCACCGCGGGTCCGATATCGTCAAGCCGGATAGTCCACACGGCAGCCCTGCCTCCCAAAACAGCTTCAGATGTTTGTATCGGTTTTTCAAAGCATGAAACCAGCTGGCGTTTATGTTTGCCCGTTAGTGTGATCTCTGATCCGATGCAATATGATTGAAAATATTGAATGTCGGTCATATTTTTATTTTCCAGGCTCTGGTGGGGGCGGATATTTATTCAAACCCAACTCAATTTTAGCAATCACCTCTTCGGCGGATATCTGTGTCATGCGTCCGGGCTTTGTTTTACGGGTGATAGGCGTATTTTTTTCACCCGGATCATTGTACTTGTCGATCAGTAAATCATGATATTTCCGGTACGGACCGCACCTTTTGGGGTTGGAATACCCGTACAGACCGATGGTCGGAACATTTAAAGATACGGCCATGTGCAATGGCCCGGTATCCGGAGACACAATAAGCCGCGAACCGGCAATCTGCATCATGGTGGTGCGGATCGGTTTTTCAAGGGCGATGACAGGTTCTTTCCGGCACAGTCGGCAGATTTCTTCTGCGTTATTTTTTTCAAGTTCACTGGGACCGCCGATGAGCATGGGCTGAAGATCCAGCTTCCGGTCCGCGTAATCAATTACTCGAGCATATTTTTCAAGGGCCCAGTCCTTATCCCGGGAGGACGAGGCAATCACAAAACCGATGACCGGCCGTTTTAAGCGGTCAAAAAAAGACTGCTGCCATGCCTGCTCCTGTTTTGTAAACGTAAAATTCCATTCAACAGGATAATCTTTGATATCCAGATAATCCAGAAATTCAAAAAACTGATCCTGAACATGGCGCATGGGGGAGGCCGGAATCCGCCTATTGGTCACCAGCCAGTGCAGTTCCTTGGAACGTTTAAAATCAAAGCCGAGCTTGTTTTTTGATTTTATAAACAGGGTGATCAGGCTGACTTTGGCGCTGACCTGGGGAAGAATTACCAGGTCATAGGATTCTTCTCTCAATCGTTTGAACAGGTTTAACCACGCTTTAAAATCTCCGTTCCGGTTAAATGTAATAAACTGATCAACATTTTTCTGGTGTTTGACCATATCATAGGGCAGTGTCTGCATCACCCAGGATAAATGGGCGTCGGGATAGCCTTTGCGAAGTCCGTTGACAAGGCCCAATGCATGGACCGTATCGCCGAGTGCGGAAGTCCTGATTAAACAGATTTTTTTCGCTTCAATTTGCGGCATTCTTTTTTTTACGTCCTGATGATCGATTTTGTCGGATTTAAATAATTGCCCGGTATCAACCTTTTGTGTACAAGTTAGCAGTAAAAAGATATTTTGCTTGACACAAAGGTTTGAATCTATATGATTTTTTTCAAAAAATCAATCCATTATCTTTTTTGAATTCCGCAAAAATAAAATAAAAGAGGGAAGGTCATTTATGAAGGTCGAGGTGTCCATTGGTGAACTGGTCGATAAAGTGTCCATACTATCCATTAAGCTCAGGAAGATAAAAAATGCCGAAAAGCTGAAAAATATTCAAAAAGAATATGATATTCTGCTTAAATCAATGGCCGCTGAGGGTATTGACGTGACCTCCGGCGAATTTTCGCGGCTGGAAGTAATTAACCTCAAACTATGGGACATTGAAGACCGGATCCGGTTAAAGGAAGTCCGCAAGGCCTTTGACGATGAATTTATCGAACTGGCCCGCAGTGTCTACTTTATCAATGATGACCGGGCAGCCGTGAAAAAAGAGATTAACCTGAAATTCGGTTCCGACCTGGTGGAAGAAAAGGAGTATGTTGAATATAAATAGCCCGCATTTGGTAAGTGGCATCTGTTAGTATTTATAGTTGAAGAGGTTAATCTCTTTGTGAAACAGTTTTTCAATGTTATTTTTGTCAGCCGGGCCCAATATTTCACGATAATGCCGTTTGTCTTTTCGAACAGCTGATTTGGCTTTTGGAAGTACGGGAATTTCAGGGAGGTTTAATTTATTGCTGATATACTCCAGTTCCTGGCTCAAATTTTCATACAGGCAGACTCTGTCTACGACAATTTTGTCATCAATGGTATATCTTCCATAGCCAAAATCATGGAGCACTTCCGGTATGCCAGAATTAATAAACTCTGAGATGGTCTGTTTGGGGTTTTTTTTGAGACGCCAGTAGTAAAAGGAAATAACTCGGTCCCAGGGATTTCTTTCAAAGCAGAATTTATAGTAATTATTCCATATGTCATCACTGATTTGTTGCTTGATCTCTTTTGCGGAAATATGGTGGTAAAAAAGGTCTTTTTTCCGTTGCCGCGCGATATAACGATAAATATCAATTAATCGGTAGTCTTTCAGCGGGGCAAGATAATGCTGGGGGCCCCGGTTTCCAAAACTGCGCCGGATGTTTTCATCCTCCGCTTCGTTTGGTGTGATAATGTCCTTTTCCCCGCAGAATTTTGACAGGGCGATTTCAACACTGGTGCCTGCCGTTTTGTTGGTTTTTATAAATATAAACTTGTATTTATGTGAAATTATCATTTGCCGCCTCTTTCAATTAACTCGTGTTCAGTTTTGCTTTTTTGATAATATTGTTGACGCTATTATCATATTCATTCCGCATTTTCCATCTTGATAAGAAAAATGTTTTTCAAATAAGTCTATTTAATTTTAAAAACAATATGTTAAGCTTGAATTTTTTTTGCTGTACTCAGAAGGTGCTTTGCGCGGTTTATGACAACAAATAATCGGATTCAGGAAGATTCTTACTTGCTAATATTGTTGAAAATGTTATTTTGATTGACTCTAAAATGACCTCTTTATATATTTTTTTGCGAAATTAATTCATGACTAAAATATAATGGAGAATGAAGTGAAAAACGGGTCGGGTAAATCATATTCCCTGTCGGTTATTATTGTTGCTATGAACGAAGAAGACCGGATTACCCCCTGCCTGGAATCCGTGTCTCCCATTGCGGATGAAATTATCATATTTGACAGCGGCAGCAGTGATCGAACCGTTGAAATTTCCAGGCAATATACAGACCGGGTATATGTTACAAAGGACTGGCCCGGATATGGTCCTCAAAAACAGCGGGCCCTGGAAAAGGCTGTCAATGAGTGGGTGTTGTCCATTGACGCGGATGAAGCCTTATCAACGGAACTTTCCGGTGAAATCCATGGCATGCTTTCCGGTTCGCCCAAAGAGATCGGGTTCAAGCTGCCATGGGCGGTTACGATTTTTGGCCGGACGCTGAATTATGGCAGAAGCGCGCGTGCTCCGCTTCGATTGTTCAGGCGGGATGGTGCCCGGTTTTCAAATGACATGGTCCATGAAAAGATTCTGTTGCCCAAAGGCAAAATAAGAAAGCTGAAAGGGCGGCTGCTGCATTTTACCCATCGGGATTTCGGGCATTATATGGAGAAGAACCGTCATTATGCGTGGCTGGGCGCGCAAAAACGCTATGCCTCGGGAAAATCGGGGTTGGGTCTGACCGGTGCCGCCTTAAGGGCACTGTGGACGTTTATCCAGATTTATTTCATACGTCTGGGATTTTTAGACGGCAGGGTGGGGTTTCTTGTTGCAGTCATGTACTGTCAGGGAAGTTTTAATAAATATGCCGGATTATGGACATTGAGACATCAGGCATTATTGAGGCAGAATGCTGAAGTATCGGAGGATAATTGAGAAGGTATCTGTTTTATATCAGCCAGTTATATGGCTTTGCCATTGTCCGGCCGCTTCAGGATGTGATTGTCAGCCGTGGTGACGAGGTGGCGTGGTTTTTTGATAATCCCCGGAAAATGATGCCGTACCTTCGTCCCAACGAAAATATTCTACACTCTGTGGCCGAAGTCCGGAACTATAACCCATGCGCCGTGTTTGTGCCGGGCAATGTGGTGCCGGATTTTTTCCCGGGAATAAAAGTTGAATTGTTTCACGGGTTTCATGCCAGGAAGCGCAGTGATGAAAGAGGGCATTTCAGAATCCGGAATTTTTTTGATCTCTACTGCACCCAGGGACCGGATACAACGTTGCCGTTTCAGGAACTGGCAAAAACGCATGGTTTTTTTGAGGTCACCGAAACCGGATGGCCTAAAATGGATCCTTTGTTTGAACGTTATACGAATGCAACGCTGAAAAAAAGCCGCAATGTTATACTGTTGACATCAACGTTTACGCCCCGTTTAAGCGGGGCGCCGGAGTTATTTGAAATCGTAAAGCAAATCGCTGAAACCGGAAAGTGGAAATGGCTGGTCAATTTTCACCCCAAGATGGCGCCGGAAGTGGTTCAAAAGTATAAATCCATCCAGAGTGAAAACCTGGTATTTTTAGAAACTGACGATATTATCCCGCTTTTAAAAGCCGCTGATGTAATGGTATCCGATACTTCATCTGTAATTTCGGAGTTTTTGCTGCAGAACAAACCGGTGGTTTCTTTCAGAAACCGCGCGCCCGGCCCGCATCTTTTAAATATCACTGAACCGGAAAAGCTGGAAGAAAGCATTGCTTATGCATTGACCCGGCCCGACAGCCTGGTAAGTGAGATTAAAAAATATTCCGACCGTATTCATCCGTATCAGGATGGCCGTTCAAGTATTCGCGTTCTGGAGGCAGCAGACAGGTTTGTTGCTAAGGGGCGTGATCACCTCAAGCCAAAACCGTTTAACCTGATTCGCAGCTTAAAGATACGAAAACAATTGGGATATTTCCGGTTTTGATGGGGGGCGAAATCTTGGCTGTGAGTTCTTTTGGAATGTTTTAACAGTCTGTTAAGTACAAGGCGTGTTATGCAAAGTAGTATTTAAAGGTTTCAGTGTTCAGGTTTCAGGCCTGCTGCTCCTGACACCTGATTTTCCCTTTTTTCAACCGTTTAAGATCAAATCTTCAAACATTTTTTTCGTGTTTGACACGGTCGTTGCAATGTTAAAGTTATTTTTAATCCGATCCCGGGCTGCTTTTGCCATCCGGTGTTTTTTATCCGGATCGTTGAACAGTTTCATGATGGCATCGGCAATGGCTTCGGCATTTTCGGGAGGGACCACGAATCCGCATTCACTGTCAACCACCAGCTCGGGCAGCCCGCCGACATTGGATACAATGGGAACCGTTTCGGATGACATGGCTTCAATGACTGCCCGGGAGAGGCCTTCCCGCTTAGTGGAGGGCATGATAAACGCATCACTGGCCGCAAAAATGGCCGGTGCGTTGTTTCTGAATCCGGCCAGGATGATATTTTTTTTAAACGGGCTGTTCTCAATTTTGGTACGCAGTTTTTTATCATTTTCAAGTTTGCCCAGAAGCAGGAAATAAACCGGTGCATCCGAAGGCAGGTAGCGGGCGGAATCAATCAGGTAATCGATGCCTTTGTGTGGTCTGTTTCGACCGGCAAATGTGACGACAAAAGCATTTTGAGGCAGTTTAAATTCAGACAGGTCTGCCGGGGGCTGCCGGTACCAGGAAATATCATGCCCTTTATAAATGGCAACAACCTGTTTTGGCGGTACCTTTTTCCATAAAAAATTCATTTGAACGATATGGTCACGGACCGCGTTTGAAACGCATACAATCCGGTTTACCCGGGGATGCAGGTGCGTGGTCAAAGAAGCCGGGGAGACAAAACTGATATTTCCAATGGTTCCGCGATAGGTGGCAATTTTAAAGTTCATGCCCCTTGTTGCGATCATTACATTTGAGGCGGCTTTATTGTTAAAACAATACAGAATATCATACGCATGTTTTTGAAGATGCTGTTTTAAATATCGAATGCCCGATAAACTGAATCGGGTATTTAAAATCAGATCGTATGTAATAATGCCGGACCGGGCTAACCTGTCATAATATTTTCCGGTAGGGTTGCAGATAACGCTGATATCCACCCCTGAATTTTTTAATCCGATAAATAATTCCGTTTCCGGCAGATCGCTGCGATCGGTGATGCACAAAACTTTGTAATTCATTTTTACCTGTCTAAGATTCCTGCTGATATGATGCGGTTAAATGTAATATGGCAGCCGTTAATATGATATAAATGCTGATATTAATATTGCGGTAAAAAATTGTTTCCGTTACGGCAAAAAGCATGAACGATACAATCAGCATGATACCGGTATAGGCCATGTCTTTTTGCGGACCGGATGTTTTGAGGGCGGGTATGAATATGAGAAACGGTGACAGAAATATTGCAAGCAGAATAAACAGTCCGCTAACGCCGTAAGCAGCCATATTGGTCAGGTAGTTATTGTGGGGTGAATAGAATTTCTCAATTGTTTTTGGAACTTCATTTTTTGCCGCTTTAATTTCTATGATGTGATTGTATCCGTCTTTTCCTGTGCCGCAGACCGGATGTTCTTTAAACATTTTCCAGGCTTCGGTCCACATGGCAAGTCTTACTACATAGAGTCCGGTTCCTTCACCATTAAAAAAAGCTTTTGCCTGGGTAAAACCGGTGCGGAAACGCTGGTCCATTGAAGAACCGGGCATGATATACAGACCGGCGGATAAAAAGGTGATGGCCAGGACAAGGGCAATGCGATTACGCCATGGAAACCTGAACGAGCCTAGCTGGAGGAAAAAGATTAACACGAGAAACGGAATGGCAATAATCGCACCGCGGGTGCCGGAAAGAAAACCTGCCAGAATACCGCTGCCAAGCGCAGTAACTGGTAAAATGGTCAGGGCCGGGTGCGTTTTGTGAAAATACCGGATTCCGGCAAAACTCATAAAACCGAATGCAAGCGAGAGCTGGCCAAAGGTGATAGGGGTATACGCGCATGAAACTCTCATGGCTTCCGCAAGTGTAAGAGAGTCATGAACGTTTAAAGCGTTGGCCGCTGAATGAGCGTCGAATATATAATAGATTGAAAAAAATCCGCAAAGAATTGCCGCGATTGCCGAACCATACCAAATTGTCCAGGCTTTTAATCCGGTCCGGTGGAATAAAGAATAAACCGGCACAAATGCAAGAAATCGCAGTTCATGATCCAGATTCCAGTGAAAAGAAGCGCTTTCCCGGAATAAACCGTTTGCCAGAAAAAACAAAACACATACGAAAAAATATAGAGCAAATGACCACATGATATTTTTTTCGCTGGGGGTGAATCCGGAGCTTTTTTTTCTGGTTTTCCATGCGTAAATTTCGATCAGAATAAGGACGGCTAAAATGGTGCTGGCCGAATGTTCAACAAGATTGCATAGAATCGGCAAAAGGAAAACAGACAAAAATACGATTATTCGTAAATATTTTGACATCATGGCAGTCGTTGAAAAGGTTTTTATTAATTTTCATGTGAGGTTCAGATACAGACTCGTTGCTTTCATATTATGAATATAATGTATTTACAATTTAATTTTTACGCCATTAAAAGTTTTGCTTATTTGTTTTCCGGAATTCAGGGATTCTCGGTAAGGTTTTTTTCCAGTGACAAAATCCATCGGGTTTAATCTTGACATCTTTTTTGAAAAAACGGTAAGTAATTCTGATATCTTATTAGGTGCTTGCCTGTTTTTATAAGGTCGGGCAGATGATCGCAATAAAATTACTGAAAATATATCTTTTCACCTCAGTTCCAATCAGATTATAATATATTATAAAAAAATAAATAAATAAAAAAGGAAGTTAAAATGAACCCGTTAGCAAAAGAACTCAATGAAGTGATTCAAAATGGTAACTCCCATCTGATGGAAATGATGTCTGAGATCGGGAAAAAATTGTTTTTCCCCAAGGGGATTTTATCCCAGAGCGCCGAAGCCAAGGAAAAAGCCCATCGAATTAATGCCACCATCGGCATTGCAAAAGAAGGCAGTGCAACCATGGCATTGCCTTCCGTGATGGCAAATATCTCCGGTCTGGCCGCCGAACAGTCGCTGACTTACGCACCGTCATTCGGTATCCCGGGTTTAAGGGCGATCTGGAAAGATGCCATTTATGAAAAAAATCCTTCTTTGGCCGGAAAAGAGATTAGTCTTCCGGTGGTCACTAACGGAATTACACATGGTATCAGCGTGTTCGCCGATGTCTGGGTAGATCCCGGCGATGTGGTGATCCTGCCGGACATGTTCTGGGGCAACTATAACATGATTTTAAACGTCCGGAAGCAGGCGACCATAACCCATTTTAAGATTTTTACGGAATCCGGCGGATATAATACCGATGCATTTGAAGCAAAGGTCAAAGAAGAAGCGGCAAAAAATGATAAAATTATTGTTTTGCTGAATTTTCCGCAAAATCCCACCGGCTATACTCTCACGGTTGATGAAGCAGACCGTATTGTTCAGATTCTGACGGAAGTGGCGGAATCAGGGACCAACGTGATCGCCGTGGCCGATGATGCCTACTTTGGCCTGTTTTTTGAGGACAATGTGTTAAAGGAATCGATTTTTGCCAGGCTTTCAGGAATTCATCCCCGCCTCCTGGCCGTTAAACTTGACGGTGCGACAAAAGAAAATTATGTCTGGGGTCTTCGGGTGGGCTTTATCTCTTACGGGTGCACGATTGATACGGATGCTGAAAAGGTTTACGACGCGCTGGCCAGAAAAACCGCCGGCGGGGTCCGGGGCAATATATCCAATGCCAGTCATTTGAGTCAGTCCATTGTTCTTGAGTCAATGAAAAGTGACGTGTTTGATGCTGAAAAAGAAGAGAAATACAAGATTCTTGAAGCGCGTGCCAAAAAAGTCAAAGCGGTTCTGGCAGACACTAGATATAAGGACGCCTGGGATGTGTATCCGTTTAATTCCGGTTATTTTATGTGCATCAAGCTCAAAACGGTCAAGGCGGAAACATTGCGGGTGCATCTGCTGGACAAATACGGCGTCGGGCTGATAGCTTTGGGCGATACGGATCTGCGGGTAGCCTTTTCATGCCTTGAAGAATCGGATGTTCAGGTTTTGTTTGATACGGTTCTGCAGGGCATTGCCGATTTGAGCTGATCTTTTTATACATCGGCTCAGACGATCTTGAGCTCAATTATAAATTCCAGTTAATCTTTTTGCAAAAGCAGGGATCTTCACCCCTGCTTTTGCAAAGTTGAACATTATAAAACCTTCAAATCCGATCCATTGAAAGTGATGTGTCAGGCATGCCCTTAATTGACCGTTTGCGGAAATTATCCGGAACATATGCGGAGATGATCCGGTCTTTTAATATCGCCCAGGCCGGCAAATGGAGTGTCCTGTTTGTTCTGATCGGGGTCATTGCCGGTTTAGGATCCATTGCGTTTCATTACCTGTGCGGGCTTGGCAGTCATTTTTTCATGGATATGATGGCCGGTTACCGGCCGCCACCGCCGGCCGGGGAGCAGCATCTTTTTCACCCCACCAGTACAATGTTTAATCGATGGGTGCTGCTGTTTTTGCCTTCACTGGGCGGCCTGGTCAGCGGATTTCTGGTATATCAGTTTGCCCCGGAAGCGGAAGGTCACGGGACGGATGCGGCAATTGACGCATACCACCGCAAAGGCGGTTTTATTCGGGCGCGGGTCCCGATTATTAAAACCATTGCTTCTGCGATAACACTGACCACCGGTGGTTCCGGGGGGCGTGAAGGGCCCATTGCCCAGATCGGAGCCGGATTCGGGTCGTTTCTGGCCACCAAGCTGAACATGTCCGACCGTGAGCGACGAATTATGCTGGCAGCCGGTATCGGTGCCGGTGTCGGCAGTATCTTCAGGGCCCCCCTGGCCGGGGCGCTGTTTGCCTCGGAAGTATTATACCGTGACCCGGAGTTTGAATCAGAGGTCATTATTCCTGCCGGAATATCATCTGTGGTTGCATATTGTATATTTTGCCTGGTCTTCGGGTGGGGGTCTCTGTTTGAGGTGCCTGCAGATATTGTGTTTGAGAATCCCCTGGAACTGGGACCGTATATTGTGCTGGCATTTGTGCTGGCATTTACCGGATTTTTCTATGTTAAATCCTTTTATGGAATTACAGCCCTTTTTAAATCTCTTAAAATTCCCAATCATATCAAGCCGGCTATCGGCGGGCTTTGTACCGGCATCATCGGTTTCTTTTTATTCCGGACGCTTGCATTTGGTTACGGGTATGTTCAGCAGGTCCTTTCCGATCCCGCGAGCCTGACAATTTCCGCATTGTTTTTAATGGCGATCGGAAAGATCCTGACCACCTCTTTTTCCATCGGCTCCGGGGGAAGTGGCGGTGTGTTCGGCCCGTCAGTGGTTATTGGCGGCGCCATGGGCGGTGTTGTGGGAAAAATATTTCATAATATTATGCCCGGTATTGTCACCCATCCGGAGGCGTTTATTGTGGTGGGAATGGCTGGTTTTTTTACGGCGGTTTCCAACACCCCCATTTCAACGATTATCTTTGTCAGTGAGATGACCGACTCTTATCAGCTCTTGCTGCCCAGTTTGTTCGTGTGTTCCATAGCCTATGTCGTGGCGAGCCCCTGGACTATATACAAAAAACAGGTCAAGAACCGGGTGGCGTCTCCCGCCCATGCCGGGGAATTTATGGTGGATATTCTGCAGATGCTCAAGGTCCAGGATTTAATTCACCTGGTGAAGAAGGTGGAAAGTATTCCCCAGAACATGCCGTTTATGGAGTTTAAAAATTTTTTTTCCCGCACCAAGCAGCACTATTTCCCGGTCATGGATGCGGAAAAAAGAATGATCGGTATCTTTTCCAGTACGGATATCCGGGGGGTCCTGTTTGCCCCTGAGATTGAACACCTGGTAGTCATGAAGGATATCGCCAAAAGCGAAGTGGTCACCACCACCCTGACCGAAGATTTAAATACCGTGCTCCAGAAATTTACCATTAAAAATATCGACAGTCTTCCCGTGGTTCAGGAAGATGACCTGGGAATTCTGATGGGAATGCTTAGCCGCCGGGACGTGATCGCGTTCTATAACCGGCAGATTCAGCGTTTAAAGGGCGCTCAGGCTACGTAAGGCCTTTTAATTCTGTAAATCTGATACTTCGGGTCATTTTAAAGAGATATGTATGTTTTTTTAAAAACCTTTAATCATGCGCATAATCAACATCGTTTACTGACTATGATTATGGGAAAAAATAACAGGCCGAATCAATGAGCGATCCGATTTTATCAAAAGAGAGTGTCCTGGATTTTATCCGGGAATATTTTAACAATGTGATTCCCTTTAACACTCTTGTGGGATTGAATGTCATAAAAATGACGCCGGAAGTTGTGGAGGTTCATACTGCCATGCGGCAGGAGCTGATCGGAAATACGGTCCAGAATATTCTCCATGGCGGTGTGGTGGCCACTCTCCTGGATGTTGCCGGGGGGCTGGTCGCCATGGCCCAGTCCATTGAAAAGCTCGACGATTTAAGCAAGGACAATGTTCGGGACCGCCTTAAAAATGTGGGGACCATTGACCTTCGCATTGATTACCTGCTGCCCGGCAAAGGCGAAGAATTTACCGCCTTTGCCTATGTCATTCGTCACGGGAAAAAGGTCGCTGTATCCCGGATGGAGCTGGAAAATGAAAAAGGACGGCAATTGGCTGTGGGCACCGGCACTTATATTGTGGGGTAGCTCATCAATCATAATTGACTTCCACCAGAAACAATCCCTGGGGTGGGGCCGTGGCACCGGCCAGGTCCCGGTTTTTTGCTTCAAGGATGTGTTTGAATTCCTCCGGCGAGGTTTTCAGCAGACCCACATCCGTCAAAGTGCCCACCAGGTTTCTGACCATATACCGCAAAAATCCGTTGGCCGTGATTTCAAAAACAAGATACCCGTTATTTTCTTCAGTAACTTGCGCGTTCATCACTGTCCGGACGGTATGGGCCCGGGGGCTTCCGGTGCCTTCAAAGGATTTAAAATCATGGGTGCCGATGATATATGAAACCGCCTGCTGCATTGCGGTCATATCCAGCTTTTTTCTGATGTGCCATGTGTATTGGCGGCCGATGGCTTTTGGGCCGGGATGGTTGTAAATCCGGTATTGGTAGGTTTTGTTTTTTACTGAAAACCGGGCATGAAAATCGTCATCAACTGCTTTGCAGGCAGTAATGACAATATCATCCGGCAGCAGACTGTTTAAGCCGGCAAAAAAAGCGTCTGCCGGAATCCTTGAATCGGTTTTGAAATTGGCCACCTGTCCCAGTGCATGAACCCCGGCATCGGTTCTGCCGGATCCGGCCAGACGGATCTTTTCCCGGGTCATTGTGGACAGTGCAGTTTCAATGGCTTCCTGTATGGTGATGTCACGGGCCTGGACCTGCCATCCGTGGTAGGCTGTGCCGTCATATTCAATGGTTAGTTTTAAATTTCTCATTTTTTTTTGATTCACCGTGTATCGAAGTATTACCTCATCATTATTTAAATATAATATTGACAAAAAAAGTGTATCAATTCAATTAATGTTTAAATGTAGTTATAAGGTATAAGAAGGAAACTCAAGCGTTCGTGCTTTCCATTTGAATATTTTTACTGATATTCAATTGTTTTTTTATCTTCAGTCTTCCGCCTTCTACCTGAATACCTGAGTATTCATTGTTAAATTTATATGTTATCATTTGAATTAAGATAAAATAATACAAGATGAGGTAATCATATGTGCCAGGGATTTAAGGCATCCGGAATACATGCGAAAATCAAAAAAAAGAATGCAAAGGATCTGGGATTGATCGTGTCAGACGTTCCGGCGGCAGTGGCCGGGGTATTTACAAAAAATCAGATAAAGGCAGCGCCGGTTCTGTTGGACATGGAAAGAATCCAATCCGGAGTTTGCTGCGCGGTGATAGCCAACAGCGGGAATGCCAACTGCTGCACCGGTGAGCAGGGGATCAAGGATGCTGTCCGGATGGCAAAGGCTGCGGCGGATAAACTCGGGGTGGCCGAAGAAATGGTGCTGGTTTCATCCACCGGTGTGATCGGTCAGTTTTTGCCGATTGAAAAAATTGAATCCAATATTCCGCAGCTCTTTGATGCGTTATCTTCGGACGGATTTGTCGATTTTGCGGAATCCATTATGACCACGGACACAATACCCAAAAAAATTTCACGCGTTGTTGAAGTGGCGGGAAAGTCTTTTGCCATCACCGGTGTTGCAAAAGGAGCGGGCATGATCCGTCCGGACATGGCCACTATGCTGAGCTATGTCTGCACGGACGTTGAGGCTGATTCGTCAACCTTGCACGAATTGCTGACAGATGCGGTGAACCTGTCATTTAACCGGATCACCATTGACGGGGATACCAGTACCAATGATACGGTGTTGATCCTGGCCAATGGAAAGTCCGGGGCGTCATTAAATGACGCGGCGGTCAAAAAGGCGTTTAAAACTGCCCTGGAAGAAATGCTGATCGAACTGGCAAAGATGGTGGTCAAAGACGGCGAAGGGGTCACCAAGCTCGTTGAAATTAAAATCAATGGCGCGGCGTCTGATGAAGACGCGGAAAAAATGGCGGATACCGTGGCTCATTCCCCCCTGGTCAAAACCGCGTTTTTCGGGGAAGATGCCAATTGGGGAAGAATCATCGCAGCCCTGGGGCGTTCCGGCGTGTCCCTGAATCCGGATGCCATTGATATCAGTTTTAATGACATCATGCTCATTAAAAACGGCCTCTGGTGCGGTGCGGATGCAGAAGAAGAAGCCACAAAAGTCATGAAGCTGGACGAATTTGAAGTGGTAATTGACGTTCACCTTGGCAATGGCTCGTCATCCTGCTGGACCTGTGATTTTTCCATTGATTATGTCAAAATCAATGCGGATTACCGGTCATAAGATCAATTGAAAAAGGGCTGCTGTCAACATACGGCAGCCCTTTTGAAATGTTATTACCTGAATTCCCCCTGATATTTGGAGAGCAGCAGAAAATTGAGATAGGGGGAAACGCTATCTTGTGCCTGCCTGATTTTTTCTGGAGTGCCGCATTGCTATTGAATTCTTCAGTGAGGGATTGCCTTTTGATGTTGAGCACTATGCCACATTTCAGGCACTATTCCTTTTTTAACGGTATTGAACAATAAGTGACTAATTATGAAATTAGGATAGTATGAAAGTAAATCCGGGTTTTATTTTTCATTTTCGAAATATGCTTTTAATTCTTGCTTACTTCAGAACCGCTTACGTTTCGCCAATATCGTTGAACGGACTGAATTATTTGGCATGTCCTACAAATTTTTAATGGGCGCTCCTCAACCGCTCACAAAGTCTGCTGCATAACTTTTGAGATCAAGGATACTGATTTCAACTCTGATTTATCTGTTTTTTTGCAACTTGCATTGCTGCACCCCTCTTTAGTAAAAAAAGTATCTTTTTATCATAACTTCAATCAATACCGAATCTCTGTAATATCTCATAACAAGAAAAAACGATGTCCATTTTTGCTGTTAAATCAAATCCCATCTTCCTGATAAAACCCTAAAGGGGTTGACTTTATTGTTTATTTATTTAACCCTATAAATAAATTCGACCAAAAAAATCGTCCGAACACTTGCCCATCCATTAAATCAGGGGTGGCAGATCAGGCAAATTGATCGAAAGCTTTGTTTTTCAAGGCTTTTAACCTATTGACGCTGTTTTAGGATGAATGAAAAAATGGTGCGCTTTGGTTTAAAAATATTTTTTTTATTATTTCTTATCTGCTGTTTCCTGCCAATGTCTTTGTCGGCAAAAGAAAGTACTAATCCTTCTGATCATATCATCTTTTCTGATCCTATAATAATTAATCCAAAAATCATTTCTAAGAATTTAGAATCCTCTCTATTTGTTGAGGAATCAAAGTCCCGGACCGCTGAATTTATACAAAACCGAACCAAGCCCATCCGCATTGTCTATGCGGTGGTAATGGCGCCTTATACCTTTGAGGATGAAAAGGGAGAAGCACAGGGTTTTTCTATTGATCTTCTACGGTTATGGTCAAAAAAAACTGGGATTCCCATTGAATTTAAAAGCGCTGTATGGGGTGAAACGCTTCAGACAATGCGTGATGATCAGGCGGATATCCATGCGTCGTTAAACTATACTGAGGAACGGGACACCTATCTGGATTTCGCTGCGAATGTTGCGGCGACGCAAGGGACTATTTTTTATCATAAAAATATAATTAATATTCATGAACCCGACGATTTAACCGGGTACAGGGTGGGTGTTGTCCAGGGGGGGTATTATGTGGGCTATATTCGGGAAAACCTGCCCCAAGCCTCTATGGTTTCTTACGTTGAGTTTCCCCAGATGGTGGATGCTGCGGAAAAAGGGGAGATCTATGTTTTTATCGATGAACTGCACGCGTCATTATATCGATTGAAAGAGAAAGGTCTGGTTGACAAGTTTTCTTACATCCCGGAAACCGCCATATATCCGAACAACTTCTGGATAGCTGCCCGGGAAGGAGACAAGGATCTTGTCAACGCGCTTAAACAAGGAATGGCCCTGATCACTCCGGAAGAACGCGCAGGGTTGGAACGGAAATGGCTGACGATATCAACTGTAAAAACCGATGATACCTTATTTATTTCCATGTACAATGATTTTGCCCCTTACTCTTTTGTAAATGCTGAAGGTCAGCCCGCCGGTCTTTTTGTGGACATATGGAACCTGTGGGCAGAAAAAACCGGTAAAAAAATAGCATTTCTTACCAGCAATTGGAGCAATTCTTTAAGCAATCTGAAAAAAGGTACTGCAAAAATTCATTCCGGACTCTTTTATAGCGATTCCCGTGCAGCCTGGATCGATTATTCCCAGCCTTTTTACGAGACAGGTTCACACATTTTTTATTCTACCAGGAAAGAAGCGCCGTATAAGGATGGTCGTTATATAAAAAAGGAAATCGGTGCGATCAAAGACTCCTATTATGAGGAACATCTGCGAATAAAACATCCGACGGTGGATGTGATCACTTTTGAGGGCATGGAGAAAATGCTCCGGGCTACGTTGAGTGGTGATATAGATGGGTGTCTCGTTGAATATTTAAGTGGAACAGCCATGATTAATCGCCTCGGATTATCAGGGCTGTTCAATTCAACAGAATCTATTCATCTCAGACAGAAACTCTATGCCGGTGTGCTGAAAGATGATACGCAACTGCATTCTCTTGTCGAGAAGGGGTTTGAGGCCATAACAGACAAGGAGTTGTTAGAAATTGAACAACGCTGGGTATTGGATCAAGACAAACAATTTTTCAGATCTTCAGCGAAAAGAATCACCTTAACTGATGCTGAAAAAGCCTGGCTCAAGGCGCATCCGGACATCACACTCGGTTATACCGATGTTTTTGAGCCAGAGGTCATTGTTAGTCCGGATGGCAGTTATCGCGGCATCATGGTCGATATTTTGGAAGAACTGAACAGCCGCCTTGGCACAGGGATCCGCCTTCAAATCGACCCCATTCCTCAAGTGATAGAGAAGATGCTGGGGAAAGAGATCGACGGCATCTTAAGCCTTCATCCCGGGTATGCGGACAAGTTGGGGTTATTGAAAACCGGAAGTTATATTCCCAGCTATCCTGCTGTTTTCGCACGCAAGGATATTTTTTTCAATCATCCCTCTGATTTTGACGGTAAAAAGGTGGCAATTATCGATAAAGTCTTTTTTTCTGAGCAAATTATGGCGCAACAAGGAAAAAATGCAACGATACTGAAAGTAAAAGACACGGAAGAAGGCTTGCGACTTCTTGAAAACGGGCAGGCTGAATTTTTTCTCGGTGCGACCTTAAGCTTATATCTTATCAACAAATATCAACTTCCAAATTTAGCTCTGCAATATGTTTTTTATCATGAACCGCTGAATTCGGTCATGGCCACCCGTTCTGACTGGCCTGAATTTTCTGCTATTATTGATAAAGGAATGGCGAGTTTTTCCAAAGAAGAGATTGAGGCCATTGTGTCACGCTGGGTGTCAATTCCGGTAAGGGCAAGAAGCTTAGAGTTAACAGGTGATGAAATTGCCTGGCTATCATTGCATCCAACGATACGTTTAGGAATTGACAGCCAGTGGGAGCCAGCTGTTTTTGTGAAATCAGACGGGAGCATTGAAGGATTTGATCCGGATTTAATTGATAGAATCAACGAGATCACCGGTGCTAATATATCATTGGTTCATGGTCGTTGGCACGAACTTGTGGAGGAGGCAAAGAAGAAAGAGATTGACGGCCTGGCGCAGTCCGCTGCCATTAATGAAAGGGCGGAATTCTTCAGTTTCACAGAATCATACATCAGTCAATATTATGGACTTGCGGTTTCGCATGTCCAGGGTGACTCAATCAAAAAACTATCTGATCTGACAGGAAAAAAGCTCACCGTTGAAAAAGGAAATCTTTGGGTCCACAAACTTATAGGAAAATTAAAGGGCGTTCAGATTGTTGACGTGGAATCTCAAGATGAGGCCTTTAAGTTTGTTGTTGAAGGAAAGGCCGATGCTGCTGTGATAGGTACAACCAAATACTCGCAACTAAGCAAAATATACAAAGAGAGTATCAAAATGGTCCATGTTTTCAACGAAAACAGGATTGATCTTGTCTACTCCATACGAAATGATTGGCCCGAGCTCGTATCAATCGTTAATAAAGCGTTATCTTATATTGGCGAAAGTGGAAAAAACACTTTACGGGAAAAATGGTATGGTTTGAGCCCTCCAAGACAAAGAAAAATTATTGAGCTTACCCCCGAAGAACAGGCCTGGCTGGCTCAACATCACACTATTCGTGTTACTTTCTCAGATCACGCGCCATACTGTTATCTGGAAGATGGCAAGGTGGTTGGAATTATCTTGGATTATCTCAAAAGAATCTCGGAGATTACCGGGATCAAATTCCAACATGAGAACAAACTTTATAAGTGGGCTGACGAATTGGAAGGGTTTAAAAACCGCACAGGGCCCGGTCTTTTGCCGTCAATAAGGCCGACTCCCGAACGGGAAAAGGTCATGCTGTTTACAGAACCCTATATGAATTCGTCCATGTTTATTTTTACTCGGAATGACGCGCCATTTTTTTCCTCGCTTGAAAATCTATTCGGCAAAAAAGTAGCGGTAATAAGGAATTATGTCATTCATGCTCATCTTTCTGAAAATAATCCAAAAATAGACCTTTTGGTTGTCGACACTGTTGAGGAGGCGCTGAGGGCTGTCTCCAAGGGAACGGTGGATGCTTTCCTGGGTGATATGATCTCCATTCCTTTTTTGATTAACAAATTTGGGTTAAAGAACCTCAAAGCGGCCTGTCCGAGTGGCCTACCTGACCACCCCCTTGCCATGGGGATAAGGAGCGACTGGCCTGAGTTGCGAAATATCCTTGACAAGGCGCTTGAAGCTATTACCGCCGATGAAAAGGCAGCCATCATAAATAGGTGGCAGACGGTCAGGATTGAACACGGCATCCGACGTGCTGATATTTTCAAGTGGGGTCTTATTGTTTCCGGCAGTGTTCTGTTTGTATTATTATTATTTGCCGGCTGGAACTTAACGCTGAACCGGAAGGTCAAGGCGCGGACTTTCGAGCTTTCGGAAAGCAAAGAAAATTTAGTCAATGCTCAGAAATTGGCACATGTCGGGGATTGGTCATGGGACATAATGGCTGACAAGATTACCTGGTCTGACGAGCTGTATCGGATTTATGGCGTTGAACCCGATACAACACTGACTTATGACAGTCTAATGGAAATGATCCATCCTGAGGATCGCGATTATCACAATAATCATGCCAGCGAGTGGTTAAAAAACAAGGGGGGGGATCCTTATCAATATCGTATTATTCGCCCCGATGGTTCTATCCGACACATTTATGCCGTTGGCAAAGTTGAGTGTAATGATAAGGGTGAACCTGTGAGGATGCTCGGTACTACTCAGGACATCACCAAACGAATGCTGGACCAGGAAAAAATCAGACAAATGCATTCCTTTACCGATCACTTGATTCAGACAGCCAATGTGATGATTATCGGTCTGGATAAAAAGGGACAGGTGACCCATTTTAATCCCGCGGCTGAAAAAATTTCCGGTTACAAACTTTCCGAAATTGAAGGAGAAAATTGGTTTGAATTATTCACACCCATTGAAAAATACCCGCAAGTGCATGCGGAATTCAACCGGCTGCTTGCCGGCGGTTTGCCAAAGCGTTTTGACAACCCGATTCTTACAAAAAAAGGAGACGAACGATTTATTTCATGGGTAAACAGTGAAATTATGGAAGATGGCGCTTCTGTGGGCACAATATCCTTTGGCCTGGATATCACGGAACAAAAACAGTCAGAACAAAAGCTTTATAATTATCAGCAAAGACTTAAAGCACTGGTGTCTCAGCTCACAGTGGCAGAAGAAAGAGAACGTCGCCGGATCGCTGCCGACCTTCATGATTCTGTGGGACAGTCGCTTGCTTTATCCCGGATGCAGATTTCGGTTGTGCAAAAAAAGATCAAAGATTTGGATAGTCTTGAAATTCTAAATGAAATATCTGAAACGCTAAAGGCGTCGATCCAGGATACCCGGCACCTGGTGTTTGAGCTCAGTTCCCCGCTGATGAATGAAATCGGTTTGACCGACGCCATTGCCGACTGGCTGGAAGAAGAAATTGAAAAACGGCATGGTATTAAAACCGAGCTGATTGTTAAAGGGGAAAAGAAACGCCTGGATGATGACTTAAGAGCCTTGTTATTCCGGAACATACGCGAACTCTTAACCAATGTGGTTAAACATGCAAAGGCCAGCCAGTTGAAGGTGGTGTTTGAATTTACTGAAAAAGACCTGAAAGTAATGGTGACAGATGACGGGATTGGATATGATATAGCCGAGGCCGTCGAACAATCATATAAGGAAAATAGCTTTGGTTTGTTCAGCATCGAAGAACGCATGAATGACCTGGGTGGTTCTTTTGAAATTTCGTCTGAACCGGGGAAGGGAACGACAGCTGTTCTGATGGTGCCGAGACGGTAAGATAAAGGCTGTTCATCCTTTCTCCCTTGAAACCCGAACCCTGAACACTGACACCTGATTTGATGTTCGATGTTCAGCCTTTAAAACCTAAATAAGGCTTTGTTTATGAAAAGCAAAATTCTTTTGGTCGACGATCACCCGGTTTTTCGCAAAGGACTTAAGCTGCTGCTGGAACAGGAAAAAATGCTGAAAGTTGTGGGAGAAGCCGGAGACGGACAGGTGGCGATTGAGCTGGTGCGTGAAAAACAACCGGAAGTGGTTGTCATGGATATTACCATGCCGAATTTAAACGGCATTGAAACCACCCGTCAAATCCTTGAGGAATTTCCAAGTACAAAGGTGGTAGCGCTTTCAATCCATTCCGGCAAACGATTTGTCGAAAACATGCTACGGGCCGGTGCCGTGGGATATATATTAAAAGAGAGCGTCCCTGAAGAACTGCTCAATGGAGTGAAGAAGGTTATTGCCGGTGATATGTATCTGTCTGATGAGATCACGGGTGTCCTGGTTTCTCAATATCACAAAGCAACCGGGAAAACCTCAGAAAACGCAGGAGCGGAGCCATTATCTAAAAAGGAGAAGACATATCTGCAATTAATCGCTGGCGAAAAACCCTCCCAGCAGATCATGGATACCCTGGGCGTCAATTTAGAAGCCTTTGATGAAATGAGTTTTTCAGTGATGGAAAAACTGGGCGTCGAAAATGAAGCTGATCTGTTTGAGAAAGCAAAAAGTATTATTTTTTATGGAGAACCGGCCACTGACTTAGGAAAAAACCTGTCTCCTGTTACGGTGATGAAAACAAAACTGGTGCGACCGATTTTACCTGCGGGGTATATTGCCCGGACCGTTCTGATAAATCAGCTTGAGCAGCATTGTGATCTTCCGCTGACATTGGTTTCCGCGCCGGCCGGTTATGGGAAAAGTGTCCTGATCGGCAGCTGTTTGGAATCTTTCGACAGGCCTTCAGCCTGGTTTTCAATTGATGAAAAAGATAATGATTTACAGGTTTTTCTTATCCATTTTTTGGAGGCTGTCCGAACCATATTTCCTGCGGCGGTTTCTGAAACCTTCCGTCTATGCAATGCACCGGATTTGCCGTCGCTGGATGTCCTGACCCAAAGCCTTTTAAACGAACTGCATGCCATAAAAGATAAATATATACTGGTTTTAGATGACATTCATTTAATTCATGACCCCTCGGTTTATGAATTAATTGCCAGCCTGATCCGTCATCCGGCTCTCACTTTGCACCTTGTTGTCTGTGGCCGTCGTGATCCCTTTTTGCCCCTGTCAAAACTTCGCGCAAATAATCAAATGAATGAAATTCGTGTCCGTGATTTGCGCTTTAGCATAGCGGAAACATCTCGATTTCTTGAACAGGAGCTTGGCAAGCCGATTGACTCCTTAATTGCCGGACAATGGGCGGATAAAACAGAAGGGTGGATTACCGGTTTACGGCTGGCTGTGCTCAGTATCCGTCAGAGAGGAGAATATGAAAGTCTTTTGCCGGAACTGACCGGCGGCATTCAATATATCACTGAATATCTGTTTAATGAGGTTTTGATCAGTCAAACTCCGGAAATCAGGGAATATCTGCTGGCTTCATCCATTCTTGGCAAATTTTCTGCACCCTTGTGTGACGCGCTGGTAGTCAAAGAAGATCCGCCGGTCAATCCCGAATTTGACGGATGGCGTTTTATTGATTTTTTAAAAAAAGAAAATATTTTCATTATTTATCTGGATACAGAGAATTACTGGTTCCGGTATCATCATCTGTTTCAGCATTTGCTCCAAAACCAGTTAAAGCGTTACTATACAGAAATTGACATTGCCAAACTTCATTCCCGGGCAAGCCAATGGTTTTTTGAAAATAACCAGATAGAAGAAGCGATTGATCATGCTGTTAAGTCCGGAGATACTGACGATGCAGCCGTTTATATAGAAAAAAACCGGCAATCGCTTCATGATGCAGACAAATGGTTTGTCCTTAGGAACTGGCTGGCATTGCTTCCCGATCCGGTTGTCCGACAACGCCCTCAACTGTTGATGGCCCAAGCCTGGGTTCTTTATCATCAATTTAAATTTTTCGAAATTCTGCCGCTAATGGATACGGTTGAATCTTTAATATCGATGGGTCCGGAAGATGATGCACTGATCGGGGAGGTCGATTTTTTTCGCGGCTATTGTAATTATTTTTCAGGCAACGGTGAACCCAGCTTTCAACACCTGCAAAGTGCCTTAAATAAAATTCCGGAATCCCATCATGAAATCCGGGGACAAGCGGAACTGGTGTTCGGGCTGGCCTCCCAGATGCAGGGGCAGCAAGAAAAAGCGGTCCGGAGACTCAATGACCTGCTTAATGATAATCAATCGATACATTCATTAAGAAAGACACGTATTCTCGTGTCTTTGGTATATATGTATATTATTTCAGGAGAACTTGATGATGCCGTGCAGGTCAATAATCAGTTAATGGATGTCGCCATTGGCAACGATTATTCATATGCCGGTATATGGGGCATTTATTTAAAAGGCCTGATTCATTTTTATCGCAATGAAATCGATGAATCCATCGATTGTTTTCAGCAGGTGAAAAAAGACAGGTATATTTTGCATACACGGGCTGCTATTGATGCGATCGCCGGGCTTTCATTTGCCTGGCAGTTAAAAGGTCAATCGGAAAATGCAAATGCTGAAATGCGTTTTCTTTATGAGTTTGTCGCATCATTCAAAGGTCCGGGGTATCATTTGCTTGCCGACGCATGCCAAACGCGATTGGCCATTATGCAGGAAAATTCAAAAACTGTCCGTCACTGGTTAAAAAACAACTCACTCCCGGATGCGGAGGTAATGGCCTGGTGGAATGAAATTCCCGCAGTAACCTATTGCAGGGCACTGTTATTTGAAGGTTCTTCATCAAACCTGCTGGCGGCAGGGGAAAAACTTGAGCAATATTTAAAGCTGAACCAGTCACATCATAATGTCTGTCACCAGATTGAGATTCTTATTTTGCTGGCCTTAATTTCCCAAAAACAAAAAGCGGAGAATAACGCCCTTGATTTAATTGAACAGGCAGTGACCCTGGCATCTCCGGCAGGATTTATACAACCGTTTATCGAAACCGGCCCGCAAATTGTCACCCTGCTTGAAAACCTTGCCCAGAAGCAAGTCGAAGTTCGCTTTATCAATGAATTGTTTGCAATTTTCAGCACGGAAAACCAGGGCAATACGGCGACTGCTCTTGAAGATCAGGAAAAACCACTGCAGCGAGCATTAACAGATGACCAGCCGCTGGTGGAACCGCTGACAAATCGAGAAATTGATATTTTGGAGCTTTTATCTAAGCGGCTTCAAAACAAGGAGATCGCAGAAAAATTGTTTATTTCTCCTGAAACCGTCAAAAAACACCTGCAAAACGTTTACCAGAAACTCAACGCCGCAAACCGGCGTGAAGCAGTTGAAAACGCCAGAAATCTCGGGATTCTGACTTATCGGTAGAGCTTAGAATCAATAAAAGCAGGCTGGAGAGAGGATTGTTGACCGTTTAAGGAGGGCTGATTCCTTTTTTGTCATACCGGCAAAGTCCGCGGCTTCATCCCACCTTTCCTGAATGATCTGAACGATTTCTTCCTGGACTGTTTGTGCTTCCGGTACTGTTATACTAAAAAGGTGTGAAAGACTTAAGGCGTTGCGGATGGTGCTTTCCCTTCCATTCTCACCGACGACCATTGCCTGATTTGCTGTCTGACCGGCGCGTAGCATGGGGCATATATCATAGGCCGGCGTCAGGGTATAATGATTCCCGTCCCAGAAAAAAGCATGATTGCGGGCGTGATCATCGGTGTTGCCGATGAGGATATTAAAGATCATTCTCCTGAAAAGCTGCTTCGTATCGGCCGGGTAATGTTCGCCGGATCGGCGTATAAAAGATGCCAGCTCAGTATAGGACGCCAGGGGCGCTTCTGTCTCGTGAAGCTGCAGTGCTGTCAGGCCGCTAATCATGAAACGGCGGTGCCATCGATTATTTATACCTTCTCTGTCAAACCGTTTCACCAGCAGGACATCTTTCCCCAGGATTTTTTCAATTTTAATATCCGGGATTTGAATGCCGCATTTCCCGGCTAACCACATGGCGGCATACTCGCTTTTTATTACCGGATAATGATCAGTGGTGGATGAGAATTTGGCGATCCATTTTTGGTCTGCATCAGTGAGTAATGATTTAGGCCTGGCTCCGCCGACGCTGGAGCCATGGAGAAGCGCGTTCCCCAGAGATTCCGGCAAAGGCTCACCTATTTCAACCATTTCTGAAGCATTCATCAGGTCTTCTATTGATGCGGATTGGTCGGGTTGAGTGACTGTGTATCCTGATGATTCCGTTCTGACATCCAGTGCGCCAATCCTGTCCCTTCCTGCAGCAAGAAGGTAATCAAGTTCTGAAAGGGCCTGACCTTCTGATTTATATGTTAAAACCCTGCGTCCCCATGCATCAGGGGCCGCATCTCTGATAACGCTGTGCGTTTCACCAAAAGATGGAGAGAAAACCCTGTCTTGTAACGGCAGTTCACGAGGATCAAGTGCGATGGCATTCTGCCTTTCCAAATAACTGCGGCCATAAACAAAGTTGCATATATTCATCTCGGATTGAAGCTTGCCACAGATTACCGGCTCATGTTCACCAGGCAGCCATATCCAGATATATGCCTCAGAAGTCATTGTCTATTGTTTTCCTTTGATGTCGTATTGTTTTGGGAAGATTTTTCTTGAGTTTTTTTAATAGATCACCGACCACGGTGTCGCTTTTACCATCGCCCATAGACTGCCAGGTTAGAATTGACAGTCCAAGAAGCCAGGTTGCGGTAAAATACCAGCTAACAGCTACTTCCGGAGCGCCTTTTTCAATACGCACCACCGTCATTCGATTGATTCCGATGCGCCGGGCCAACTCTTCCTGGGTCCATCGTTTCTCTTTCCGGGCGCAGGCAATTAAATCTCCCAGTTCTTTAAGGGATTCCTGTACGCATGGAGGAATTGATGCGGTCCTTTTATTTTTCTTAATTTTAATTGTTTTATCTATCATATTATTCCTTTATGATAGATATATATATCTTTTTATGTTTAAAGTCAATTTTTAATTCGATGTTGGATGTTGAGCGTTCGATGTTTATCCTTTTCTCCTGACAAATGAATAACTGATCACTTTTTTTTACCCCATCAGTCTTCAGCCTTCCACCATCTAACTGTTTTTATAATGTTTCTGTCTCTTCTCCCCAATTTTCTACTGCACCCCTAATACTGCCCATTGCTCACTGAACTCCTGCACACTGAACACTGAACCCTGCTGTTTCCTTTTTTTTATACCCCGTTTTTACCCCGTCATGGGGCATCAATTTAATCAAATTTTGATCATTTTACTACTTTTCGGGGCTGTTTTGTGCCGTCCGGCAAGGCTATATTCAATCTAAAATCAGAAAAAAGTCACTGAAATCCATCAAAACCCGTTTTTTTAGGAGGAAGAAATGAAAACAAAAAAAACAAAATTGATTGCTTTGCTCTTATTTATGCTCTGGTGCATAAGTCCGCTCCAGTCTGTATGTGCCCAGGCCAAGAAAGATGTAGGCGCACTTGCCAAAGCATCCCAGAATCCGGTGTCAAGTCTTGTCAGCATACCGTTTGAGAACAATGTCAATTTCGATATCGGACCCAATGATGACATTTCCAATGTGTTAAACATCAAACCTGTCTACCCGGTCAATATCAATGAAAACTGGAACTGGATCCATCGGGCCATTATTCCGGCGCTTAGTTACCATGAAAACAGTCTTCCGGGAGGCGATGATATCTATGGGGTCGGAGACATAACCTACCAGGGATTTCTGACACCGGCAAAACCGGCAAAATTCATATGGGGTGTGGGACCGGTGCTTGCCATGCCGACCGGTGCAAATGACCTGACATCCAATAAATGGTCCGGCGGGCCCGGTTTTGTTGCTTTGGCGATGCCGGGTCATTGGGTGATCGGCGGGCTTCTTTTCAATATCTGGTCCATGGGCGGGCTGGGAGAAGCGCCGGATGTAAATATGATGAACTTTCAGTATTTTATTACCTACAACATGAAGGACGGCTGGTATGTGAAAACCGCTCCGACCATTTCAGCCAATTGGGAAGCTGATGGCGGTGATGTATGGACCGTGCCATTGGGAGGTTCGTTTGGGAGGGTGTTTCATATCGGCAAACAGCCGGTCAATGCATCAATAGCAGGATACTATAATGTTCATAAGCCGGAAGGGGCATCCAACAAGACCCTGCAGTTTAACGTGACATTTCTGCTTCCGAAATAAGTGGAAAGGTTTCAGGCGTCAGTGTTCAGGTTTCAGGAAAAACTTGAACGACCAAAACAAAATTTTAAAAACAACATCATCAAAAAGGAGGAATACCATGAAAGTAAAGCATTTGATCACACTGGCTCTTGTCGGATTTATGCTCACCAGCCTTTTGACCCCTGCCTGGGCAGGGAAGGCACATGTTGAGCAAACCGTAGTTTCGGTAGCGGGAAAAACCATCCCGGTTACCTGGAAGAACTTTGTCCGTGCCGAGTCCGACAAGATGTTCGCCAGTTACGTAAAAATGGGCGGTTTTGGAAAATTTTTACATATTCCCAAACCAACACCCATTGATCAGCAAAAAGTAGTCCGCATGAACCGGGATACCATATATTCCCTGGGGGTTTTTGATCTGACCACACCTGTTACCATTACCAAGCCGGATACCGGTAAACGGTTTCAATCCATGCAGGTGGTGAATGAAGATCAATATACGCCAATGGTTGTCTATAAGCCGGGCAAATACACCCTGACCCAGGACAAGATCGGCACCCGTTATGTGTTTGTGATTGTTCGGACGCTGGTTGACTCTGAGGATCCGGCGGATATCCGTAAGGTAAACGCCATCCAGAAACAGACCACGGTGGAGCAGAAGTCCGTTGGCAAGTTTGAAATTCCCAACTGGGATGAGTCGTCCCAAGATAAGGTACGCGATGCTTTGAAAGTAATCTCCGATACCATGGAAAACTACAATGGAGCGTTCGGCAGTAAGGATGAAGTTAATCCGATAAAGTTTCTTCTTGCCAGTGCCACCGGATGGGGCGGCAACCCGCAAAAAGATGCCATGTATGCCGGCGTGTTTCCCTCAATGAACGACGGCAAGACAGCTTACAAGCTTAATGTGGAAGACGTGCCCGTGGACGGCTTCTGGTCTATCAGTCTTTACAACAAGGAAGGGTATTTTCAGAAGAACAAATACAATAGTTATACGGTTAACAACGTTACCGCCAAGAAAAACAAGGATGGCAGCATAACCATCCATTTCGGCGGCGATCCCAAACAATCTAACTTTCTGCCCATAATGGACGGCTGGAACTATCTTTACCGCCTCTATCAGCCCCGCAAGGAAATTATTGACGGCAGCTGGACATTTCCAAAACCACAGCCGGTGAAATAAAAAATATGAAAGAGGCTGCTCAAACTGTCAGCTACCTGTTGTTATTAATATAAAAGGAGAATGACATGAAAACGTATCAATTTAACAAGAGTTTTTTGGCCATAGCGGTTGCGGTAATGCTTTGCATTGCTTCCACAGCCTCAGCAAAAGTAGACGATGCCCAGGCGCAACAGATCGCTGAAACCGCATATTTGTATGGGCTGCAGCAGGTCATCTTTTCCGGGCAGCGCTATATCTATACCCAGGATAGCAGTAAAGACAACTTGTCCTATGCTGGCGTGAATCGTCTTTACACCGTCAGGGAAAAAATTACGCCTGATTTTCCGGTCGTCACGCCGAATGCCACAACGCTCTACGCCACCGGATTCCTCGATATGCAGAAAGAGCCGGTGGTCATCGAGATGCCTTCGATCACAGACCGCTATTTCAGTCTGCAGATAATGGATCAGTACGGCATCTTCTACCTGATGGCGGGCAATCAGTTTAATGGCACCGATGCGCGTTCCTACATCATCGTTCCTGAAGACTTCAGAGGCAAAATACCCGGCGAGTTCGCCACCACTGAAGTCATTCATGCGACGAGTAAAACAGCGTATGCAAATGTGCGGATTGCTGTGCTGACAGGTTCCGATAAGGACATCAAACAGATCAACGCTTATCAGGACAAGGTCAGCATTACGCCTTTGAGCCAGTGGGCCGCTAACGGCAACAAGGGCGTTTCCCAGTCCGAGAACAAGGTGATTACCGGCGAATACAAGATTTACTCGCGCATGCCCAAAATCTCCAAGGGCCAGGTGGACAAGCAGACAGCAGAGGACTTTTTCTCCATCCTTAATATGGTTCTGAACGACCCCAGCATGACCTTGATGAAAGACTCCAAAAAAGAGGCTGACATGCTGGCTCAGCTTGCAACCCTTAATATCGGATCCGGAAAGAATTTTAAATGGACCGAGCTGGATAAGAGTACTCAGGATGCCGTGACTGCCGGGTTCAAAGCCGGGTTCAAAAAAGTGAGAGACGCGCTGAAAAACAACCTGATCAACTTGAACGGCTGGATGTTGGTTCCGAATGCAGGCGGATATGATACGGACTGGTTAAACCGTTCCGTCATGGGGGATGCCGGTTGGGCAGGTCCCGACAAAAACATTTCCCACTCAGGAGCGTTCTTGTTTACCGACAACGACGGCAAGCCGCTCAATGGCAAAAACAAGTACACCATGACATTCGACATGAATGATCTGCCGCCGTGTACCCAGTTCTGGTCCATCCCGATTTATAACAAGGACGGCTATTTTGTTCACAATCCCATTGATCGCTACACTATCAACAGCTTCATGATCGACCAGAAGCAGTTCTATGTTGCCGACGGCAAACTGGTGATCTATCTGCAGAAAGACAAGCCCAGTGATCCGAACCAGTTGAAAAACTGGCTGCCGGCCCCGAAAGGCAGTTTCCGCTTCGCGGCGCGTTTTTATGGCCCGAAAATGGCGATCATCGATGGCTCATACAAGATGCCCAAACCGTTGATGGTGAAATAGCTAAAAGCAGGTTTCAGGTGCCAGTGGTCAGGTGTCAGGTTGTAAGGCTTTGCTCCTCAGCCTTTATTGCCTGACTTCGGACACCGTTGCACATCTAACTCCTTGCACCCGGCACCTGAAACCTGATTTTTAAGCGGGAGAATAAATATGAAAACAACTCATTTTTTTACAAAAACACTCATGATTCTGTTTATCTTTTTACTGTTGCCTTGTGTTGTCGGTGTATCGCCTTTGTATGCAGAAGAAGAGCCCTGGCGTTTTAATGTCAATGTCTACGGTTGGCTGCCGGAAGCACCTGCTGACATTATAATTAACGACGAAGAAGTTGCGCATTTACCGGAGTCGTTTGATACGATCATTGATGGCTTACAAATGGCCGCCATGTTTGAACTTCAAGCACACAAGGGACCCTTTGGTGTTTTTGCATCATCAATGTATTTTGATGGAGAAGGCGATAAACATTTCACAGGGCTGCTTGATGAAAAGCGCAAAGTTACCGTTTCTGAAAGGCTTTGGCTTATTTCGTACGGCGCGTCCTACGATATAGGGCCATTTAATCTTGGGGAAAATTCAGGCGCGCCAACAGTCATTTTGCAGCCTTATGTAGGGGGGCTTTATTTCTATGATGACCTCGAGATGAACGTTGAACCCGGTGCTTTAGACCTGGGCCTTGATTATAAAACGACAATTAAGTTCAACACCCCAATTATTGGTGCAAATACCCTTTGGGATATAACAAAAAATTGGACTCTCCGTGTCGGAGGCAACTATGGCGGCTGGGACGTAGACCATGTGAAAGAAACTTATGAATTCTTAGGCGCGGCCGGCTATCGGTTTACGATGTGGGATGTTAACTCCAAAGTATTTGCCGGCTACCGTTATGTCCACATTAACCTCAAGAAGAATGATATCCAAATCAAAGTCGATGTCAAGGGTCCACTCTTCGGGATCGGTTGGGAGTTTTAGCTGAAGAAGGATTTCGGTGCCAGTGTTCAGGTGTCAGGATTATAAGATCCCCCTCGTCTCTGGTTACTGGACACCGGCACTGGTCCTGAATACTTTGCTGAACCCGTTATCTGGATATATTATTCCCTCGACATTTGAGGCCATATATTCACAGATCAACAATTTTAGATAAGGCCCCCCCCATGCATGGAAATCTGATCATTGGCTGTCTGACAATGTCCGTGTGTCTTGCTGTTCAGTGCTTTGTATTGAGCTTATTGCTGAACGTACTGATCCGTCTGGAACGAAAACATATCATCAAAACCGGATTTACCAGGATCTCCTTCCTTCTTATCACCGTCATGCTGATCATGCTGGCAGGGAATATATTTCAGATGACCCTCTGGGCCGGTTTGTTTTTTGTGCTGGGCGAGTTCCGAAATTTTATCACGGCTTTTTATCATTCAGTCGTCAATTTCTCAACGCTTGGTTACGGGGATCTGGTTATGAGTGAAAAAAGAAGGCTGCTCGGAGCCCTGGAGGCGGTTAACGGCGTGTTGATGTTTGGCCTGTCAACCGGTTTTCTTTATACGGTTCTCAACAGTATATTGCAACGGGAATGGAATACAAGAATGGAAAAGGGTGAACAGTAGACATCGGCTTGTCAAATCTTCGCCATTTAAGGTTTCAGGAGTCAGGTTATAAAATCAAATTCCTGCCATTTAAAAACTGCTTCCTGTTCGATTTTAGTTATTTTATTTCCTAACACCTGTAATCTGACCCCTCACACCTGAACACTGATTACTATTTCCTGATCTCTGACACCTGGAACATCATTCCCTTAATTCTGGTTTTTTCATATACCCCTTTTTTAACCCGTCATGGGGCATTCAAATTGTTCAAAAATGCTAAATTTGCCTCTTTTCGGGGGTTTTGGTTCAGGTAAAAACATAATAATTTAAAAATAACTAAATGAAAAAGCAAACCGTCCAACATCAAGTACTGCATCATGAGGCGCAAAATGATTTTAAAATCAGATCAGCAGCAAAGATTTATCAGGTTGCAAAGGATCACCATTCAAATGGTCATTATTTTAATGGTCTTCGGTATTTCAGGATCCATTACGCATGCAGAAAGCTGGCTGGATTTTGGCGCTGAAAGCCCGAATGAAATAGAGGCTGATATATTCATGGATACGGATTCGGGACAATCGCAGGATGTCGCGGTTGAAAAATCCATTGACCAAATGACTGAAGAAGCCGTTGGAAAGGCGGTAGAAAAAACTATTGAAAAGGCAACGGTAAAAGCAGTTGAAGAAACTGCGGAAAAAGCAGCGGAAAAAGCAGTGGAAAAGGCAGTGGAAAAAGCTGCGGAAAAGGTTGCGGAAGAGGCTTCTGAAAAAGCCGAACTGACAGCCAAGCGTCCGGATGAATGGCGGGGGGCAACAACGGTTTATTTTTCTGTTTTTGTTCTCGATATAGACGAGATTGATGATGCGTCCCAGAACTTTACCGCCAATGTTTTTGTGAAGCTTCGCTGGAAAGATCAGCGCCTTGCAAATCCGGACGGCGGTGTCCGCCAGATTCGTCTGGAAGAAGTCTGGAACCCAAGAGTTTTGATCGCGAACCGGCAGGGACTGGTATCAAAATCACTGCCTGAGGTGGTACAGGTTTATCCAGATGGAATGGTTATGTACCTGCAGAGATACACGGGAAAACTATCGCAGATTTTGCGGCTGACTGAATTTCCCATGGATAAACATTTGTTTACACTTCATTTTGTTGCCACAGGATATTCGGAAAAAGACCTCATCTTTGAACCTGATACAACCCGAAATGTGGTCGGCGGGTCCATCGCTAAAGATCTTTCTTTACCTGACTGGAAAGTATTCAATTATGAAGCATTACCCCTTTCCTACTCACCGATAGAGGAGATCAATGTACCGGGGTTTGCCTTTCGTTTTGAGGCAAAGCGTTATGTGAGTTACTACATCTGGCAGGTTGTTTTACCGCTGATCGTTGTGGTGGTGATGTCGTGGGCGGCTTTTTTTATTGAACGGATACATGTGGGCGTCCGTCTCGGCGTTGCGACCAGTGCTATCTTAACCCTTGTCACGCTGAGGTTTGTGCTTTCGAACCTGCTGCCCAGGCTTCCGTATATGACTCGCATGGATTTTTTTACTGTCGGCAGTACATTGCTTGTTTTTATGGCGTTAATTGCCGTCGTGCTCTCATCTTTTTTTGATGGGCGTAAAAAATCCGGGATAGCTCAAAAAATTGATATTTGTGCGCGGATAGTATTTCCAACCGCATATGTAACGCTTCTGGGATGGTTTATCAGATGAAATAGAATCTGCTCAACAAGTAAATTTTTTATATATTGGTCAATTCAACAAGAAACAGGAGGCAAATCATGAAGCCGAAATTTAATTTTGTGTTTTTCACAATGATCATGGCGGCAGTGTTTTTGATGAACTTTAGTTCGGCTGTTTATGCAGCTGAAGGCGTTGCAATAGGAGATGTGGAGACGATTGATGCCAAGGTGCTGGCCATTGACAAGGCGACCCGGACGCTGACGCTGCTCGGAACAAACGGAAATACAGTAACGCTTGCAGTCGGTCCGGAGGCAAGGAACTTTGACCAAATTGAAATCGGAGATCATCTGAATGTTAAATTTTATGAGTCCGTTGCCGTGTATCTTGGAAAACCCGGGACTTTGCCAGCAGCAAATGCCGAAACTGTTCTGGCCCGATCACCTAAGGGAGATAAGCCGGCAGGTATTCTGGCAGAAACAGTGGATGTGTCGGCTATAGTCACTGCCATTAACAGAGACAAACGCATCGTAACCTTGAAAAAAGCGGATGGGAAAGAGGTGTCGACCCGTGTTGACGAATCAGTGCAGGCGTTTGACTCACTCAACGTCGGTGATTCGGTGCATGCACGGTATACGCAAGCCATGGCGATTTCTGTGAGCAAACCATAGTTAAATGTGTTTTCTGATCTGTTTTATTAATATTCGGCGGCAAGGAACATAGCAATGAACGAATCATTTACCTGGAAAGGGTTTAAGCTTGAAACGCCGGCTAAATACCGTATCCGAATTGAAGGTCATGTTGATGAGAATCTGGGGCAAAGGCTGGGAGATATTTCAATTACCAATGCATTCAAAAAAGACGGACAGCCAGTGGCAGTGCTGGTGGGGTATCTGCCTGATCAGGCTTCGCTATCCGGTGTTTTGAATGCATTGTATGATCTGCATCTCACGCTTTTGTCTGTTGAGAACCTGGATGAAAAGATCGGAAGAAAATAGCATATCCGGATAGAGCAATAAAATGATCAAATTGAAGGATAACATTGAACAATCCGGAATCGCTATGCTGGAAATTGAAGGCGATCTGACGTTTGAGAGTCTTCAGACAATCCTGGAAAAAGTAGAAATGATGGAAGCCGCGTATCCCAATGGGTTTAATCGGTTCACGGATTTGAGCCATTTACGCCATATAACGCTGACCTCAGATGAGATATGGAACATCTCCCAGCGTCGACAAATGATGTACAAGGGGCCCTTAGTAAAATCGGCGATATATGCATGCAATTCACTTATGTTCGGCATGATGCGAATTTATACGACAATGATGGATCCTTCTCTGATTGATGTTAACGTATTTTATAATCTGGATGAATGGGCGCATTGGCTGGATGCACCTGCTGATTTGCTGCAAGTCGGTCAAAAAGGGTTTGAAACACTTTGCATGAATGAATAGCCGGAAAAAGAGGCATTAAAAGAAGAAATAACAAAGGAGTCTTTTATATGCGCAAGGCCATAGGATTAACCTTCATTATATATATCTTTTTTATTTCCGGCTGTACCGGCATCGGTCCGCAGACAGTGGCCCGGGATCGGTTTGATTATGTGACCTCTATTTCAGAATCCTGGAAACGTCAGACCCTTTTAAACCTTTTGAAAACCCGTTATGTGGATGCCCCGGTTTACATGGATGTAACATCCGTCATTAACCAGTATGCCGTGGAAGGCCAGCTTCAGTTCGGGCTTTCGTGGACGGATGGCACAAATGGACAGACGCTTGGCGGTGGTGGAAAGTTTACGGATCGACCGACGGTGACTTACTCTCCGCTCATGGGAGAACAATTCACGCGCAGTATGATTTCTCCGATTCCCATACCCGGCATCCTGTTTCTGCTTCAGGCCGGATATCCGGCAGATTATGTTCTCCGGATATGTGTTCAGACCATCAATGGCGTCAGAAATGGCACTGGCATGAAAATGATGGCCCATAACGGCGACCCGGAATTTTACGAACTGCTGGCCCTGATGAGAAGCCTCCAGGGCAAGGGAGGGATGGGTATGCGGGTGGTATCGAAAAATGACAGATCTGCTGTGGCCATGTTTTTCCGGCCGTCTAGTGACCCGGCCATTGCAGAAGATATTTCCAGGGTCAAGAAGATTCTGGGCCTGTCACAGGATTTTCAGGTTTTTCAAGTTGTTTACGGAAGTTTTCCAAAAAATGATACGGAAATTGCGATTCTCAGCCGGTCAATGCTGCAGGTGATGGTTGAATACGCTTCCTATGTTGATGTGCCGGATTCTGACGTTGCCGAGGGCCGTGTGTCAGCTACCCGGCATTTGGATCCGGAATTCGAATCCCGGTTTCCGCCTTTGATTCATGTTCAAAACGATATGTCAGAACCGGATGATGCCCATGTTTCTGTAAATTATCGGGACCGCTGGTTCTGGATTGATGACAGAGAGGATCTGTCCAAACGGTCATTTTATTTTTTAATGCTTTTGTTCTCACTCACGGAAAGAGGCGAACGGCAAGGCGCTCCTATTGTTACGGTTCCGACGAATTAATTAAAGGAAAGGAAAATCCATTGAAAAGGAAAATAATAATTAGTCAGAACGAATATTATAAAATCGCCAAAATTTTCCGAATTATACCTATTCTCATGGCTTTGTTACTGATGCTGCATGTGATTGAACCTGTCCACGCGGAACAGACATCGCAGGAAGCAGAAACCAGCGATTCAAAAAAAAGGCTTTTAGTTGTTCCCTTTCCTTATTTCAACGACACCATTGGCAGCGGCTTAGGTGTGGCGGCAATCGCCGAAGGTTATGTGCAGGATCATATGTTGACGGTGGGTTCCGGGATGTTTGGCACGGGCGGCAATTATCTGGCGTTTCTGATGGTTAGGGACTTTCATGTCCCGTTTATGAAACGGTTGATTTTAAACCCTCAGATATCCGACGGCAGTTTTAGTGATGTTCAGACATACACCATGGATAATCCTGATTTTCCTGATGATGATGCGGGAAGCAATGATTCTGATAAAGACAATTATATCAAAGCTGATGGCGATGATTTCTGGTTTGAATTTAATATGAAATATTTGCTGCCCATCGGAAATGGCAAAAAGCATATTATTTCCAACGTAAAATTGGACAACGGTCTTCTTGTATCCGCAAAACCCGGGGGAACATCCTGGAATCCATTGGATAGCGGAAGAACCTATATCGAATTTACCCCATTTTATCGAGATCAGAATTTGAAGGCGGATGAGAAGATAGAACAGAAAACAGCCGGATTTGATGTTGCATTAACCTTCGAAAATACAGATTTTTCCGTCAATCCTACAAGCGGCAGCTATCATCAAATATATCTTTCCAGGGATTGGGGGGGATTTGGCAGTTCACGGCCATGGACCGTTATGGGCGGGGAGGCAAATAAATATTTTGATCTCGGAAGTTCGGAAACCTCGCGCCAGAGAGTCCTTGCGTTGTCTTTCTGGACAACGGACTGCCTGACCTGGAACAGCTCCCATACAGAAAATGGCGAAGAAGTGTTTCATCGTCCGCCAACTTATAAAGGCGCCACTCTGGGCGGATTGTGGCGGCTGCGGGGATACCCGTCCACCCGGTTTAACGACCGGTCAGCGATCTACTATGGAATAGAGTACCGCCATACGCTGAACTGGAATCCTTTGAAAAGTATTACTTTAAAAGGCCGGCTGGATGTGGACTGGTTTCAACTGGTCGGATTTTCAGAGATAGGGCGGGTTGCACCAACCTGGAGTCTGAGCGGGCTTCATAAAGACATGAAATGGAGCCTGGGCGCAGGTGTAAGGACAATGGTCAACAACCTTATTATCAGGGCTGATTTAGCTGCATCTGAAGAAGATGCCATTTTGCAGCTGTTTATCGGACAACCGTTTTAACTCCCCAAATAAGGTAATACGGGGATATATGGAAAATGTAAAAATGCATAACGAGTTATTAATTGCCTGTCATGAATGTGACGTACTTCATCGTATCGGTAGGGTTCCGGAAGGGGATTCCGCCATATGCCGGCGATGCGGGGCTGTTTTGTTCAGCCATAAAAAAGACAGCCTGGACCGGAGCCTGGCGTTGACGTTGGCGGGTCTTCTGCTTTTCATTATTGCCAATGCATATCCCCTGCTTGAAATAAAACTGGAAGGCCTTTATCAGGCAACAAATCTCTTTGGCGGTGTCAAAGTTCTTTATTCTGGGGGTTACTGGGAAATTGCATTACTTGTTCTTTGTACGGCCATTCTGTTTCCCTTTTTAGAGTTGCTTATAAAGCTTTATATCCTGCTGCCTATGAAACTGAATCGGCGGCCGTGGAAAATGATTTCCCTGTTAAATTTTTTAGAAACAATCAAACCCTGGGGCATGATGGAGGTTTTTATGCTGGGTATTCTGGTGTCCGTGGTCAAGCTTTTAAAAATGATGACAGTGATCCCCGGTCATTCATTGTACGCATTTTTTGTACTAATTTTTGTCATGGCCGCTGGCACGGCAAGTTTTGATACCCATGAGATATGGGAGAAAGCAGGAGATTCATGATCGTGACTGAATTAAAAACTGCAAAAAATTCATCAATGGCAGCCTGTCGTCGCTGCCACCTGTTGTGCCGCATCTCTGAATCCGGAGACAGGAAAATAATCGATTGTCCCCGTTGCGGGGCTGAAATTCATCAGAGAATCCCGGGCAGTATTCAGCGGACATGGGCACTGGTCATTGCCGCGTTAATTTTTTATATCCCGGCTAATCTTCTTCCCATTTCAATTACCAGTGCGTTGGGCAGTTCTGAGGGAGATACGATCATGAGCGGGGTAATCTATTTTATTCAATCCGGGTCATGGTACATCGCTTTGGTTATTTTTGTCGCCAGCATATTCGTGCCGGTACTTAAAATTTTGATCCTGTTTTTTTTACTGGTTTCAGTGCAGTTGAAAATACGATGGCGCCCGCTTGAGCGAACCCGGCTTTACCGGATTATCGAAGCCATTGGTCGCTGGTCCATGGTGGATATATTCGTCATCACCATCATGGCGGCACTGATTAAACTGGGGGGACTGGCTGATTTTGAAGCCGGGCCTGCAGCAGCATATTTTGCGGCAGTGGTTGTTCTGACCATTTTAGCCGCCATGAGTTTTGATCCAAGACTGATATGGGATTCGATGGAGGACCAACATGAATGAACAACCAACTGAAGTTACGACAAACACAAATCCACCTGAATCATTAATCCGTGAAAAAAAATCATTTTCCATTGTCTGGGTTGTGCCGATTGTCGCTCTTCTGATCGGTGGATGGCTTGTGTATAAGGCGTTATCGGAAAAAGGCCCGACAATTACCATCTCATTTAAGAGCGCGGACGGACTTGAAGCGGGCAAGACAAAAATCAAATACAAGGACGTGGAAGTCGGAGAGGTTGTATCCATAGTCCTTGAGGATGACCTTTCCACAGTTACAGTCACTGCGGAGCTGGGGAAAAATTCAAAAGCCTATTTAACCGATAAAACCCGTTTCTGGGTGGTTC
Source organism: Desulfococcaceae bacterium (assembly GCA_030145385.1). Lineage (GTDB taxonomy): Bacteria > Desulfobacterota > Desulfobacteria > Desulfobacterales > Desulfosalsimonadaceae > SURF-3. The sequence goes on along the minus strand of JAQYVU010000005.1, from coordinate 27,909 downwards.
GTGCCAGGGTCAGCGCGGGTGAGATTTCCGGGCTTGGAACGCTTTTCGGCGGCGCCTATATAGCCATTGATCCGGTAAAGGAGGGGAAGCCCTTAAACTCATTTATCGGGCTTGAATCCCCCCCGATAGTTACCACGGATCTTCCAGGTCGTCATTATGTGCTCAAGGCGGAACGACTTGGATCGCTCGGTGCTGGATCTCCAATATATTTCCGCCAGATACAGGTCGGGCAGGTCGAGAGCTATGAACTGGACAAAGAAGGCCGACACGTTGACATCCGTATTTTTATTGATGCTCCTCATGCTGCATATATTCATAAAAATACCCGGTTCTGGAATGCCGGGGGCATTGATTTGTCAATGGATGCCAATGGCTTAAAGATCGATTCTCAGTCCCTGGTGAGTATACTGTCCGGCGGCATTGCTTTTGATAACCCGGTGGACCTTAAGCAGAATGATCCGGCTGAAGACAATGAAATGTTCATTCTTTTTGATTCTCGCGACGATGCCATGGCGCAGGCGTATTCCGTGAAGCGGTATTGGCAGCTCGAATTTTCAGGTTCGGTTCGCGGACTGACAAAAGGTGCTCCGGTTGAGTTTCGGGGGTTACAAGTTGGAAAGGTGGAGGATGTCTCTTTAAAGATTGGTCAGGTTAACAATGAAGATATTCTCATTTCCGTACTGGTCGAAACAGAACCTGAACGGTTGGTGGAAAAAGGAGTAATACAAAATGATCAAGAATATATGAAACTCATTGATTCGCTTGTGGCAAGGGGTTTACGGGCACAGTTAAGAACAGGCAGCATTATAACCGGGCAGCTCTATGTTGATCTTGATTTTCGTGAAAATGTTGCACCAAAAACCGTTGACTGGGATTTAAAGTATCCAATCGTGCCCACAATACCGGCATCTTTAGAAGAGCTGATGGCTGTTTTCAACAAGATGCTTGAAAAAATCGAAACCATCCCATTTGAACAGATCGGGCAGGATATTAGGTCTATGGTCAAAAATCTGGATTCGACCGTTAAAGCCAGTGAAGAACTGCTAAAAACAGTTAATTCACAAATTGCCCCGGAAATAAGTGCCACACTGAAACAAGCCACGCACACAATGGCAGAACTTGAAAAAACATTTGGCAATGAATCACCATTGAATCACAACGCAATTCAGGCTTTGGGAGAATTGTCCGAAGCAGCAAGATCATTGAGGATGCTATCAGATTACCTGGAAAGACATCCGGAAGCATTGATCTACGGGAAAGGAGACAATAAATGAGAAAGCATATTGGATATACAATCGTTTTAATTACTCTGTTTACGATGGCCCTGATGTTTTCCGGATGTAAGAGTGCTGCTCCGCCGGTGACATTTTATACCCTGACAGCGATGCAGACACAAGACCTGATCAGCTCACAGAAATATCAGGAAAACGCCCTTATAGGAATAGGTCCTGCACGGTTTCCCAAATTAATTGACCGGCCCCAGATTGTTACCAGAACAGCTGCCAATAAAGTCGACCTTGCCGAATTTCACCGCTGGGGCGGATCCCTGAATCAGGAATTTATAAATGTACTGGCTGAAAATATTATTTTGCTGACCGGATCGCGTCAGGTTCTTGTTTACCCGTGGTCAGGGACATTCTCACCAACCTGGCAGATTGGATTTGATGTGCATCAGTTTGACGGAACACTGGGCGGTTCTGTTCTGCTGAATGTGACATGGACAATAAAGGAGGCAAATTCAGATTCTAAAAATGTTGTTGTCAAAAAATCAGTCATCAACCAGCCGGTTACTGGAAATGGATATGACGCCCTGGTGAAGGCTCAAAGTATGGCTTTAGAAACATTAAGTCTCCAAATCATAAAAGAAAAAACAAAAATGGGGAGGTAAATAAGCAATTTATTTTACGGATCATGTAAAGGCAGAGGTTTAAACATTTATTAACTATTTATGAAAGGAAAGAGAAATGAATAAGAAATCAACAGGAATCAATAGTTTGGTTATCGTGTGTGTTGTTATGGGATTTCTTCTATCCCTCAACGGTTGTGCTGCTACCATGCAAAAACGTAACGTTTCTGACTCGGGTTTTTTAAAAAACTATTCCCAGTTAAAGCCCGGGAAAGCCGATGAGGCGTTGAAAGTCTATATTGATGAATCCACTGATTTTAATTCTTATACCAAAATGATTATCGCACCGGTTGAAATTGTTGTTTCAAAAGACAGTGAAATGGCAAACGTATCTGCTGCTGATCGTCAGAAGATGGCGGACTATTTTTATGCAGCGTTAAACAGAGATTTAGGTAAACATCTTGAGATTGTCTCCACACCTGGCCCTGGCACAGCAAGGATTCGGCTCGCATTGACTGACATCAAAGATAAGAATGTGACAATGAATACGATCTCTTCGATAATGCCCATCGGCATTGCAATTGATACGATAGGTCTGGCTGCAACTGGGGCACATTCATTTGTCGGTGATGCAAGCGCTGAAATGGAAATTGTGGACTCTCTCAGCGGCAAAAGAATAGCTGCCGGTGTCGATGCTCGTGCGGGTGGCAGATATACAGGTGGTTTTGATTTTAGTGATTGGGGGAATGCGAAAGATGCCTGTGACTATTGGTCACAGCGGATAGCATTTCGATTTGATCAGTTAGCAAAGAAGGCCGGCAGATAAAAAGGTAAAAATGTAATGATTCAAGGATAGTTGTCGGCTGAACAAAAAAGATTTTATGATTGTATTGCAGGGAGTGAAGAGAAGATAACCATAAAATGGTTTAAAGCTTCACTCCCTTGCAATGACAAATCTGAAAAACACTTAAAACGACTCCATCACAGAAAAATCATTCAATAACAAAAAATAAAGGGGATGTTTTGTTTAGTAATTTTTTTTCAGGACTGAATTTTTCGGGAACCATTAGTCAGAGCGTTAAGCGAATTGGTCAATATAGCCGTTATGCCTTTGATGAAAATGAGATAGATTTTAAGACCCGATTCATTACCAGTGCTGCAGCCATTGTTTTAAACATTTGGTTTTCCACATGCAGGGTGAAGATTGTCGGAAAAGACATTCATGATCTATATATCGCCGGTGATGACAAGGTAGTCGGCGCGACCTGGCATCGGGGAGCCATTTTTCTGGTCTGGTTTTTCAGAAAGGCCCGACCGATGATTATGTTCAGCAAATCAAGTGACGGAGCGCTGCTGGCCGAATTCGCCAGAAAGATCGGCATCATTCCAATCCGGGGTTCCTCGTCCCGTGGCGGTGCAGCAGCGTTGTATGGAATGAAAAAATATTTAACCCGACCAGGCAATCGAAAGGCGGCAACCGTATTAGACGGCCCTAAAGGTCCGGCATGTGTTGCCAAAAAAGGAATGCTTGTGCTGGCCAGAGAAACCGGTGTCCCCCTGCTTCCGATTATTGTATCAGCATATCCGGCAATAACGTTTAAGAAAACATGGGACAAGACCATGGTGCCATTACCATTTAGTCGTGTAACCATTATATACAGAGAACCAATACAAATTCCTGAAGTGACGACGGATAAGGAACTTGAATATAAGAGATGCGAGGTTGAAAATACACTCAATGGAATGATGAGAGATGCAGATTCAGATGCAGGATATTCATTACCATGCTGATTCGCAATCACCAATTTTCAGACAGACAAGATCCAGGATAGAAAGAATAGTGAAAAATGGACACATGCTGCAATATAAATAAGTTTCAAGTAATTATTTTGCTGATTCTTCTGGCAGCAGTTGTAATTTCCCGCAGTGTTGCAGCTTCGGAAATGGGGCCGTTTAATATGCCGCCCATTGGTCTTAGTGAAATGTTTCGGGAAACACCGCAGTTTGTAGCCCCCAATGATCATAAAGAAGGGCGGTTTCAGGTAAACGCAAGTTTACGATGGCTGAACATCTGGGCATATCATATGGCATCTGAGCCTCCATATGAATGGGAAAATCCTCCGGCAGACTTTCCACTGGAGCATGGTAATTATCTGGCGGATATGGAGTCTTATTCATTGAATTATCGGATATCGTATAAGGCATCCGAGCAGATATGTGCTGAAATATCCGTTCCTGTAGTTCTTCAAACCGGTGGCATCGGAGATGGTTTTGTCGAGCACTTTCACGATGCGTTCGGCATTGGTGATCAAAACAGGAAAGCATTACCCCGAAACCAGGTTAACGGATTTTATGTGACAAAAGCCGGGGGCCTGGACGACTTCAGCGATGATTTAAAAGGTATCTTTCTTGGGAATATAATTGTCGGGGGCACCTATCTTGTCAAGTCAGGTTATCCGAATATTGCTGTCCGGGCGTTATGCAAACTGCCGACTTCAACTATGGATGAGTCGTTTAATTCTAATAGCGTTGATTTCTCTTTTCAGGCTTCCACAACGTGGAACAGCAATAGATTCTATGGCCATCACGGACTTGGGGCTACTTTTTACGGTACTGATGGTTTAGATGAATTAAAGCTAAACAGGGAACGTTTTTCAATGTTTTCTGCATTGGAATATTCCTGCTCTGAAACATTTTCTGTTATCGCACAACTGGTAGCTGCATCCGCAGTCGCCGATTATTCAAAACTTAACGATCCCGTTGTAGAGGTAATTCTCGGGTTTAAAGCAAAGATAGGACCGGGAGTTTTTGAATTCGGCCTGATCGAAAATATGCTTTATTTCGACAACAGTCCTGATGGCGGCATTCATATTGGCTATACGTTCTCAAAATAGAAATATGCAATTTAGGTTCCGGAAAACAAAAATAAATTTGAAAGGGGTATATGAATGAAAATTTTAAAAGCAATACTGATCCTGGTAGCATTTTTTGGGTTAATTGCAGGGGCCGCACTGGCAGATGATCTAGTAATTTATCCGAATAAAGGCCAGAGCAAAGACCAGTTGGAAAAAGACAAGTATGCCTGTTACGAATGGGCAAAAAAACAATCCGAATTTGATCCAATGGAACAACCGAAGGCATCCGCACCGCCGCCAGCACAGGAATCACCGGAAGGCGGGGTTGTCAAAGGGGCTGCCCGAGGTGCTTTGCTTGGTGTCGCAGTCGGAGCCATTGCCGGTGATGCAGGAAAAGGTGCTGCTATTGGCGCCGCTTCCGGCGGACTGGTCGGCGGAGTGAAACGCCATGATCAGGAAGTTAAGGAAGGGCAGAAACAAGATAACTGGGCAAACCATCAGGCAGCCGAATATGAAAAAAACCGTGCGGCATATAACAAGGCCTATAGTGCTTGCCTGGAAGGGAAGGATTATACCGTCAAATAACCAGGGCGTTATTAAATTAGACAGTTTATATTATTTTATGAAAATTGTAAGGGCATGTTTTATACTAATAATATTTATGCTTGCCTCTTAAAATTAATCATTAACTGAACACTTTTGGCTGTGGCGTCAGTATTGTAATTTTTTTCAAAGGTGCAGCATGTCGATAAGGCCGATCAGCATTCTTCATCTCGACAGACCACTATATGTTGATCGGGATTTTTTTGCCGTTTTTTTGAAAAATCTTCGGCTGGCTATTGAAAATGTGCATTGGCAGATTAGAGCTTGTGAGTGAACAGTTCTTTTTCGAACAGCGAGTGAAAAGTTGAGCCGGCGGCAAGCTTCATCCCTATGAAAAACCGAGTGTAATCCCGATCTGCTCAAGCGACATGTTGGGCCGCCGAATTGCTTGCATGAATTGCTTCAGCGTGTAATTTTATTCCGAGTGCACTTATTACTTTAAGTATAGTATCAAAATTGGGGCTCCGCTCTCCAGATAATGCCTTGTAAAGACTTTCCCGCGATAAACCGGCATCGCGAGCAACTTGTGACATACCTTTTGCTCTGGCAATATCGCCAAGAGCTTTCGCAATAAAGGAAGCATCGCCTTGTGCTTCTTCAATGCAAGCTTCAAGATAGGCTGCCATTTCTTCAGGTGTGCGAAGATGTTCTGCGACATCGTAACGGGTTGTAATTGTTTTAGCCATGTTCAACTCCTATAAATTTTGTGCAAGCCGAAGGGCAGTTTTAATATTTTTGGCCTGGGTATGTTTATCACCGCCAGCCAACAATATGATCACTTTTTGCCTTTGCTTTTTGTAATAAACCCTATATCCGGGTCCATAATCAATTCGCAATTCTGAAACGCCTTCTCCCACTGCTTTAACGTCCCCAGGATTTCCAGCTGCCAACCGTTCAATTCGAACAAGGATGCGGGCACGAGCACGAATATCTCTTAACCCATCTATCCATTTGGAAAAAATTTCAGTTTTGCGTATTTCAATCATAGACGTATTGTAGCCTGATGGCTACATTTGTCAATGAAAGATTATTCAAAGTTATTCTTTAGATTGGTTCAAAACGACAGTATTCCAGAATTTTTTGAGGGTGGAGACTGTCGATAAGAACGAACAACATTCTCGACATTTCAGGCATACAAGATACGGTGGTATTTTATTGTTGACAAAGTTATCAAAAATGATAACATTTCAAGCATGAAATGGCAAATCACATTTTTCAATAACAAGGTAGAGTCCGAAACAATGTCATTTCCGCCTGGTATATTGGCAAACTTCTTACATATTGCAGAAATGATAGAAGAGTTTGGCCCTGCACTTGGAATTCCATATACCAAGGCGCTAAAAGACGGATTATTTGAAATAAGGGCAAAGGGAAAGGAAGGAATTGGCCGGTCATTTTTCTGTACGGTTAAAGGGAAAGAAGTGATTATCTTACATTCATTTGTGAAAAAATCACAAAAAATTCCAAAAAAAGAAATTAAGACCGCCCGGCAAAGATTAAAAGAGGTAAAATCATGAGACCATCATTCAAAGAATTTAAAAAAAAAGCGTTACAGCGTCCGGAAGTAAAAAAAGAGTATGAGTTGCTGACTCCTGCTTATGAGTTGAGAAAACAATTAATCAGAATCCGTAAGGAAGCCGGACTGACTCAAGAAGAGATCGCAGATCGCTTAAACACTAAAAAAAGCAATATTTCCAGGCTCGAAAATGTAAATTCTAAAAGCTCGCCAAAGTTATCCACAATTGAAGAATATGCTAAAGTCGCGGGCTTTAAAATAGAAATTAATTTTAAACCTCTTGATCCTACGATTGCATCACAGCGCCCATAGCTTTGCTAATCTTTAAAAATTGGAATTCTCTTCTCCCACCCAACAAGACGGAATTGAAATGATGCCGGTTTTTATTTGTCCATGAATTTTAAGATGGAAAATGAAAACGACAGTATTCCTTAAATTTTCAGAGGTGCGCACTATCGATAATATACGTAACGGTGCTTGTTTCTCAATTATCGTAGTTGGTACAATATTGTGGTTTTGAGAGAATGATATTTTTTCTGTAGAGATGCTTAATCAAGGGGCTGCGAAATTTCACTTCCACTGGAATCCATTATTCATCAATTTAACATAAATATTTCCACTCGGCTTCATTATCAAAAAAATGATTCACAGCAGCCTCGTATTGTTCCGGAGTGCGGGCTTTTTTGACTTTTTTTAAGGTTTTTTTATTTTCCTTAAATGCCAGTGTAAAACTCATCATCAAACCCTTCATCCGGTCAATGGTATGGGACGGTCCGAACAGGACCCGGGAGTACTGATCATAGAGGTCATCATGAAAGGCTTTCATTTTTTTAACTTTTTCTTCCGGCTTGGTGGTGTCTGTGCCTGTTTTGATAATCATGGGCAGAAAGGGATCCACCATGGCCCAGCGGCCGATCATCCATCGGTTAACTGATTGAAATCGACCGGATAGCCGGTGGAAATCATCAGCCGTCCGGATATCCCCGTTGTAGACCACCGGATGCTCGCACATGGATAAAGCGGTTTCAAATGCGTCGATGTCCGGCACCCCTTCATACATCTGTTTTCCGGTTCTTGCGTGGATAATGACTTCATCAATGGGGTATTCATTGAAAACCGGTATCAGTTTAAAGAGTTCATCTTTGTGTTCACGGCCCAGGCGGGTTTTGATGGTCAGTTTTCCGCAAAGTTTCGGGATGGCCTCGTCTAAAAATTGTCTGATTTTATCCGTGTGCGGCAGCAGGCCGGACCCGCGCTGTTTTCTGGCGACCTGGGGGTACGGGCAGCCAAGATTCCAATTGATGGTATCATAGCCCATATCTGTCAGATAATTTGCCAGGCGAAAAAAACCTTCGGCAGACTTGCTTAAAATCTGGGGGATGACCGGCATAGCGGTGTTGTTTTCCGGCAGCAGGCTCCGGACATATTTTTGGGTGATCTTGTTGGTGCCGATGCAGTTGATAAACGGGGCAACCGCCAGGTCATACCCGTCAAAATGGGCGGCAAAGGTATTCCGGTATATGTGATCGGTCCCGCCCCGGATGGGCCCCATATAGAGAACAGGGGAGTTAGAGTTTGATAATGATTGGGTCATTTTTTTATATATCCAAAAGTCAACTCACCGATGCAGATTGTGTTCAAGAACAAGGCGCGGACTGGTGAAAAAGCGGAACGTACGAATGTACGTGAGCATTTTGAATCAGACCGCAACGCAGTCAATTGGGCGCAAGATGTATTGATGTGTTGACTTTTAGTTGATTTCGCGGGTTTTGAAGAAGGTCACTTCCGGCCACTGCTCAATACAGTAGTTGAGCTGCCATTCACTGGTGGTCAGAAAAGACAGACACCCTTCCGCGTCATGGGCCAGATTGTTCTTATATTTTCTTTCAAATTCCGCCATTTTTTTCTTGTCATCACAGGCAATCCATCGGGCCACATTAAAATCCACATGTTCATAAATGGCATCCACTCCATACTCTGCTTTCAGGCGGGCCATGGTTACGTCAAACTGCAAAATGCCCACCGCGCCCAGAATATAATAATTTCCTGAGATCGGTTTGAAAAACTGGACCGCCCCTTCTTCGGACAGCTGAATCAGTCCTTTCTGGAGCTGTTTGGCTTTGAGAGGGTTTTTTAATATCACGCGCTGGAAATGTTCCGGCGCAAAATTCGGGATGCCGGAAAATTTTAAAGGCTCTTTTTCTGAAAAAGTGTCCCCGATTTTAATGGTGCCATGGTTGTGAATGCCGATAATATCGCCGGGAAAGGCTTCTTCCACGTTTTCGCGATCCTGTGCCATGAATATGGTGGCGTTGGCAAAAGTGACCTCTTTTCCGATTCGGTGGTGAAACACCTTCATTCCCCGGCTGAATTTACCGGAGCAGATCCGCACAAACGCGATCCGGTCCCGGTGAGCCGGGTCCATATTGGCCTGGATCTTAAAAGCAAACCCTGAAAACGGGCGTTCATATGGCGAAACATCACGGGATACGGCGGCCCGGGGGGACGGATGAGGGGCCATTTCCACAAACGCATCCAGCATTTCCCGGACGCCGAAATTATTAATCGCACTGCCGAAAAATACCGGTGTCTGGCCGCCGTTTAGAAAATGTTCCAGTTCAAACGGGTTGGCCGCCCCTTCAAGCAGTTCAATGTCATCACGCAATTCATCGGCCTGGCTTCCTAAAAGCCCGTCTAACGTTGGGTCGGACAGGTCGTCAATGACAACGCCTGACTGGCCAAGCTTTTCCTGGCCGGGTTCAAATATATGCAGCTGCTTATGAAACAGATTATAAACCCCTTTAAATCGTTTCCCCATGCCGATGGGCCAGGACAGCGGGGTGCATTCAATCTGGAGCTTGTCCTCGATATCATCAAGGATTTCAAGGGGAGTTAACCCCTCCCGATCCAGCTTGTTGATGAATGTGATAATCGGGGTGTTGCGCATCCGGCAGACTTCCATGAGTTTTTCCGTCTGGGGTTCCACTCCCTTGGCGCTGTCAATGACCATCAGGGCACTGTCCACAGCCGTCAGCACCCGGTAGGTATCTTCGGAAAAATCCTGATGCCCGGGTGTGTCTAACAGGTTGATTTCAAAATCCCGGTAATTGAATTTCATGACCGATGAGGTCACGGAAATCCCGCGTTCCTTTTCAATAGACATCCAGTCGCTGGTGGCATGGCGTGCGGCTTTTCTTGCCTTGACGGAACCGGCCTGCTGGATGGCCCCGCCGAACAGCAGAATTTTTTCAGTTAAAGTGGTTTTCCCGGCATCGGGATGGCTGATAATGCCGAAAGTGCGTCTGCGGTTAATCTCTTTTTCGTGATAACGGTCCATAAATATATGTAAAAACTCCTGTAAAATTTTTTTTAACAATCTGCAATGCCTGAAACCATCTTCCGGTGTTTTGCGCGCGGATTTATTAAAAGCGGCAAGTGTTTTAACTGTCTTGAATGATGTGAGAAAAATAAAAACATGGAACTCAGGACGATTCGGAAGACATTATTTCAGGAATCGCACCGTATCAATATAAATCGGGTTTGTAAAGAAATTGCTTGATTATTGGTTCATAATATTTAGCCTGAGGATTTCCCTGTCCTGAAACGACAGGTTTATGATGCCTGAAATTATGGCAGGATAGGTTATTAAAAGGGTTTCAGATTTACGATGGAAACTAGATAGTTGTGACAATGCTGATTCCATGATATAGCAATGTTGCAGGTAAACTCATCCTTCTATAATCAAAGGAAATGGAAAAGCATATGATTCAGATGTTTGTAGACTCTTTCTCCCTGACCGGTGTCTTGAATGCAGTTTTGATCCTTGGGATCATTTTTATCCTTGACCGAATCGTTCTTGGGCCGAAACGCCAAAAATCAGGAACAGACAAACATCCCCTGTTCGGGGAATTTACGATCAACATGCCGAACTTTATGTGTTATCTGCGATTTCCCTTAGGGGGTTGGATTTTCTGCGTTTTTTATTTTAACATGCTGCATAATGTTTTTGCCGCTTTTACGTTTCACTTAAGTTTTGCCCTGGTTTGTCTTTTGGATTCCCTGGACGGCAGGTTTGCCAGAAAATGGGACGCGATCACCGAAGACGGCAAGTCCCTTGATCCGGCGGCGGATAAGTGGGTGACTTTTTGCCTTGCGGTAACCGCATATATGTTCGGGGAATTTCGCTGGTGGGCGCTTGTCATTGTTTTTGCCAGAGAAATCATCAGCATGCTCCAGCGTATGCGATTACGCCGCAAGGGCGAGGATGCCAGCGCTCGTTGGCTCGGGAAAATAAAAACAGGGGTTCAGTTTACGGTTTTGTATATTATTCTGTTAAGATCGGCGGTGCTTCCGGAAACTGTCCTGATCGAGCCAATGGCAAAATCGCTGCTGGCGGCCAATTTTATTTTATGGGGAATCATTTTGCTGGCATTTTCCACCATCATTTCCGTGTTTCCGTATTTCAAGTCATTTTCTTACGTGAATGACTATACCAAATCCCAGTTCAAGGAATCTGACCGCGCCTGGTATATTGTGATGATTCCCAACCTTTTTACCATTGGCAATTACCTGTGCGGCGTGACGGCTGTTTTTTTTGCCATGCCGGAAATTGAAGTACACTACCGCCCGTTTGTCTGTTTGTTCTGGGTGCTTGCTGCGGCGGCATGCGACGCATTTGACGGTCCCCTGGCACGCAAGTTGAAATCCCATTCCGATTTCGGGGCATGTCTGGATTCCTCAACCGATCTGTCCACATTCGGGCTGGCCACGGCCGTTATTATTTTTCTGAGATTTTCAGCGATTAAAGGCGGGAATTCGTATCTGGGGATAACCATCGCCCTTTTTTATTTTATTTATGTTCATTTGCGCCTGGCAAGATTCACCGTCCGCCTGCAGGCGCATGAAGATAAAAGTAAAAAACAGGATTTTGAAGGCATGCCCTCTCCGGCAGGGGCATGTGCCGCCTTGATGGCGTTTACTTTTTTTGACAATATCTTTGTTCTCAGCCTGTCCGTTATAATAATATCCCTTCTAATGTACAGCAAGCTGGATTTTATCAGCCACTCAAACTCCATTCATCAGCCAGCGTACCGTTATGGCCTGATTCCGGCGGCGTTATCGGGTTTTTTAATGTTTATTGTTTTGATTTTTCAGCAGCCGTTTGTCACCTCTCATTTTGCACGGGAACTGTCTGTTTACTTTAGAATCTGTTCCTGGATGGTGGTTGTGCCGGTTACTCTTTATATTTTAGACGCGTTTCGAAGAACGTATTTTAAATCTTGACTAATAAAACATCCATCAATACAATGAGTTATGCTTAGATATAAAAAATGATTGGGAAAGCTGTATGCTGTATCGGCGGATACCGTTCGTTCCTGCTTTTATCTCAAACTAAATGACATAAGAGAGAGAAAAATGACCGAAAATAAATACCGGGTGGTACTTACAGGTGAACTGGCAGACGGAAAATCAGAAAATGAAGTAAAAGCACACATGGCGTCTTTGTTTAAAACTTCAGCCGACAGAATCGGTATGCTGCTGAAAAAGCAGGGCGCAGTGATTAAAAAAGATATTAACCTGGCAACAGCAAAAAAATATGCCGGAGCGATTATGTCCACGGGCGCTGTGTGTAAGATAGATCCGCCGGAAAAAAAAGAACCGCCGGCCGTTGCCGAAGTGGCTCCTTCCGGGGAACTCGCGCCGCCTGCTGACGTGGTTGCGCCCGAAGAAGATAACGGGCGCGCCGAACCCCGGGTGGTTGTGATTATGCTCTCAAAAAGGGCGGAAGACCGTTTTGAACCGGTGGCTGTGGAAAAAATGTCCGGCTCATCAGGCGGAATCAATCTCAACACAGCAGATGTTTCAGACGTCTCCTATGATAAAATTACTGCTCTGGCAGCGTTCAATGAAAGTGACGGTACCGCGGAAGTTACAAAACTTTATGTTTTTATCAGTTCAATCGAGCGTCCTTTTGTCTGTGATATAGACAATATTATTTTTGACGATTTTCCCATCAAGGTTTTTCCGAAAAGTATCGCTTCATTTCGGGGCTTTCTTCACTTTTTATGCAAAAAGAACCTTTCGATTATTTTAGAAGAAACCACCCTGGATTTTCTGTCCGGAAACCAGCCCCAGCAGCTGGATCCGCTGAAAACTATGAAACTGGCAACCGGTATGGGGCTTTTGATCGAATCCGGGGATATTGACGCCCAGACATGATGGAGTTCTAATCTATCTGGATAATCTCTTTTACCCGGCCGACAATACCGCTTTCCAGGCGGACCTTAATGCCATGGGGGTGGGAAGGTGATTTTGTAAGAATGTCTTTGACAATTCCCTGGGTCAGTTTTCCCGATCGCTGGTCCTGTTTCTGAACCACCTGTACACCCGTTCCCGGGTTAATATCTACTCGTTTTGTACCATTCATAATCATATCCCATATAAAAATTAAAGAGTTGAAAAAATCAGCAGGATTTTAATATCCTGAGCGCCTTTTATTTTCTTTTTTGAAAAAATCATAGTATATAAACAGGTGACAGTAAACCATCATTCAGGAGCTTTTTGCCATGAAAATATTCAAATTTTTGATGCCCGTGATCGTATGCGCTTTATTGTTTATTCTGACCGGATGTGACAGCGGCAGCAGCAGTTCATCCGGATCCGGCAGCCTTTCTTTGTATCTGACCGACGTATCATCGGACGAATATCAGGCAGTATATGTCACTATTGATGAAGTCCGGGTCCATCGCGGTGAGGCCTCGGAAGGTGAAGAAGCGGAAGAAGAAACGGAAGGCTGGCAGGTGGTTGCAACTCCCCGCCAAACTTATAATCTGCTGGACCTGGTCAACGGGGCCATGGAAAAGCTGGGCGTGGCAGATCTGGAAGCCGGTGTTTACACTCAGATTCGCCTGATGCTCAAGGCCACACCGGACAATGGGGACAACCTTTTGGGCCAGATGCATCCGTATCCAAATTACATAATTGACAAAGAAGATACGGTTCATGAATTAACGGTTCCGAGCGGTTATCAGACCGGGGTCAAACTGGTGCATTCGTTTGAAATTATCAGCGGACAGACTGCGGATCTGATTCTTGATTTTGATGCTGTAAAATCAGTTGTCCAGGCCGGAAAAAGCGGCAAGTACAATTTAAAACCAACCATCAAGGTGATCGGTACGGTTGACAACGGAATTGTGGCCGGAACCGTATCAGATGCCGAGAATGGGGCGCTTGCCGGTGTGGCCGTCAGTGCCCAGACAGCAGCTCCGGATGCGGAAAACTTCGCAGACCGGGTAATTGTCGCCACATCAACGCTGACTGATGAAAATGGCAATTACAGCATGTATTTAGAACCCGGTACGTATTTTATCGTGGCGTACAAAGGCGCTGAAGCTGACTACGGAACGGCTTTCGGGCCTGAATGCGTTGAACTTGCCGTGGATTTAAATTCGACCTATACCCGGGATTTTCAGCTGGCTTCTGCACAGACCGGCCATATTGTCGCAGATGTTCAAACGGGTGAAGAAATTGTTCATTTAAGTTTCCGCCAAAGCGCTGACTGCGGATCAGACGGGCAACAGATCGAAGTCACTTCCCTGGCTGTCAGCGAAGATGCTGATTATACGGTTCGATTACCCGGGGGCGATGCGGACCCGATAACCTATACTGTTGTTGCGTATTCAGGCGAAGAATCATATTCGGAAACTGCGGACATTTCAGCCGAAGAAGATGCTGAAGTGGCTTTTGATTTTTCCGTATCTCCGTGAAGTTAGGGGAGCCATGTCTTGTGGAATCAGCGGATTCTACCGGTCACCAGCGTGATTTTCAGCCCTCCGTGGAAAAAATCATGGGTTGCTATTTTAAAAGGGATTTTTTTTAAAAGACGTTTGTCCGGTACCAGGAGTGCGACTTTCCAGCCCGTAAAATCTTTTTTCAGTTTTTTGCCTATTTGATCAAACATATTTTCACTGCTGTCTTTGCTTCCCAGCCGTCGGCCGTAAGGGGGATTTAATACAATCAGTCCCTGCTGTTTGCCCATTCCTTCAATGTTTTGAGGCTGCAGGTCAAAAAAATCCGAGGAAACCACGTTTATTGTATCTGAAAGATGGTTTTCGAAGACGACCTGTTTTAAATTCCGGGTGTTTTCCGGATTAATATCTGACGCAAAAATAACCGGTTCAGAGATTGGCATAATTGTTTTTTCAGCTTCCCGCCGGATATGTTTCCATCGTGACGGCTTAAAAACCGGCCAATCCATAAATGCAAATTCCCGATACCATCCGGCCGGAATATGGTTGGTGATCATGGCGGCTTCTAAGGAAAAGGTGCCGCTGCCGCACATGGGGTCGATCAAAAGCTCTCCCGGCTGATATCCGGCAAGGCAAAGAATTGCTGCAGCAATGGTTTCGCGCACGGGCGCTCTGCCTCCCTGAATTTTTAATCCCCTTTTATGGAGCAGTTCGCCGGTGCTGTCGATGGACACGGTAAACAGGTCGTTTTCCGCGCGGACAAAAATCTGCTGGGATATCCTGACCGGAGGATTGTGATTTGTTTCAGCAGCAATTGCTGCAGGTTTTAAGCGATTCTCCAGGCTTTTTTTAAAACGCTGTGCAATGGCATCCGTATGAATCAGCCGGGAATGCCTGGATGTGACGTTCAGCTCGCAGGGTGCATCTCTGTGAAGATAAAGTTCCCAGGGAAAATCGGAAAGTTTTTTTTCAAGCTGCCGGAAATTGGATGCGGTAAAGGTGGCCAGCCGCATGAGAATTCGGTTTGCCGTCCGGAGTTTGAGATTGGCAAGGTAACAGTCATGCACGCGGCCGTTAAACGCGATGCCGCCGTTACTTATTCCAGCTTCCGTTAAGGGTACCCCAAGCCGGGAGAGTTCGGCAAAACACAGCTGTTCAATGCCGGGGAGAGTGGAAATAAAAAAAGATCGGGTTTTGCCCAGTACATGCCGTTTGAGCCGTTTTTCAATATTATTGCTGTTATTCATTATATTTATATGTTTTCTGCCGCTGAATGGTTTTTAATAATGCGTCACCTGCCATCGGCTCGATATTTCCGACCGGTGATAGGTCTGTAATTACAATTTTTTTTATGATATACTTTTATAAAAAATTGGGCAATAATTTGCCGTTCCCTTTGAAAATTAGGGTTTGTCAGCGGATTGGCAAATTTTAAAAATTCGGAATATGATTATTTTTTTAGCACACAATAATTTTATCACAAAATCAGGAAGAAAACGATGGAGACGATTATTTTTGGCAGTTATACGGTTCTGGATATTTTAATCGCAGCCGTTGTGATTATCGGTTTGTTGAATCTCTGGAAGGTGTTGAAAAGGGGTATTAAAAAAAAGAAAGTCGGTCCCCATGCCCAGCTTGTTATATGTTTCGGCTGCGGCTGGGAGGGTCCGGTCAGCAGGCATGCCGGGAAATGTCCCAATTGCAACAAGCCGATCGGGGAACTGAAGTCGAAAAAGTATAACCAAAATTGAGCGTTTTAAATTTTGAAAAAATTGTTTCTATATTTATTTAAGGATGTTGAACTATTTTAAATTTCAGAATTTAAAACCTTCCGGGATTGCCGATCTCACCGCATCTACTGCGTCAAATGCGCAACCGCATAAACGACTATCGCGGCAACGCATTTTCCTTGTAGCCGTTTTAAGCTTGGGGCAACCTCGACAATCGCTCAACTTAGGTATAAATAAATGATGATTAAAAAAATTATATCCGGGGCACAGACAGGGGCGGACAGGGCCGCACTCGATTTTGCGATCAATAATGACCTCCCGCACGGCGGCTGGGTGCCCAGAGGCAGAAAAGCAGAAGACGGGCCTGTTCCGGAGCATTATCAAGTCAAGGAAGCACCGACTTCTGAATACAGCCGGCGCACCGAATTGAATGTGATTGATTCCGACGGTACTCTGATCCTCAGCCACGGGGAGCTTTCAGGCGGTTCGGCGCTGACACAAAAACTGGCTGAAAAACACGCCAAACCCTGCCTGCATATTAATTTAAACCAAAAGCCGGAATTCCAGGCAACCGTCGATATCACGCACTGGATCAGCGCAAACGGAATTGAAGTTTTAAATGTTGCCGGATCCCGGGCCAGTCATGATCCCAAGATTTATGCTTCGACGTTAAATATCCTTGAAGCTGTTTTATACCTTGGAATCATTGAAGATAAAATGCCGGATTTTATTAATCGGCCCTATGGGACAGAAGAGGCGGCAATCAATGATAAATATCCGGATACGGTTGAACAGGCCGTGACGCGGCTGATTGAGGAACTGCCGCTCAAAGACAAGACCCGGCTGGCGGCAATGACGGAGATGGATTTGAATCATCTTCATCCTTCTCTGGGGGTGTATATTAAAACCAATTACCGGATTTTAACCGGCAATGAAAAGTTGATGGTATCCTGCCGACAGGCTGCAAACGATCCGGAGCTGGATGCGGATGGTGCGGCTTTGGTGATTATAAAGAAATTATGGGAAAGTTTAAAAACAACACATCGAATCAGGCGGGTCAAATGATGTTTTTGAAAAAGCGGTGATGTTTTTCCGGATCAGTGGCCGGCATATACTTTAATCCTCTGATGATGAATAAAACCTTATGGGTATTATGAAGGGGGAGGCGATGAATCAGGATGTATTTTTTGTGGAAATTAAAAAAATATTTAAATTTTTTTGTATTTTCTTGATCGGGGCAGGTTTTATACTGTCTGCTGATGTGGTCCGGGCGCAGGATGCGGGTGAAAAAAGTATTGCCGTTATGCCGTATATTAAAGGGAAAAATCCTGAAAGTGTTGAGGAAACATTCACTTGTCCTTATTCAAGCTTTTGTTTTGAAGATGAAAGCATCAAGCAGGGTGCGGACAAAACATTGACCCGCAGACTCCAGGTAATCCTGAACAAAGATTTTCGGGGACGGGTAATCCCTTTGGAACAGGCACTTGATGCGTTTGAAATTTTAAAGATTGACTATGCAAAGGATACGCCCAGGATCATGCTGCTAAAGCTTGGTGAAGCGCTGAATGCAGATTATATGGTGGCAGGCAACGTCTGGCGATACCAAGACCGGGTGGGCGCAACTTACAGTGTCGAAAAACCGGCATCTGTCGCGTTTGCCGTTTACCTGGTGGATATGAAAACAGGGAAATTAATCTGGACAGACAGTTACGATAAAACCCAGCAGGCATTGACGGATAACCTGTTCAATGCAAAGGACTTTTTCAAGCAGGGGGCCAAATGGCTCACCGCCGAGGAACTGGCAAGGTTTGGAATGGACAAGATGTTTGAGAATTTTCCATTAAAATAACGCATCAGCCCATCAACGCCTGGATGGGATCCAGTCGGGCCGCCTTGTATGCCGGGTAGCTGCCGAAAAAAATGCCGGTTAAAGAGGATATGATCAGCGGCAGAAGGATGGCTTTGACGGTGATGATCAGTTCCCAGGGGGCGACCTGTTTCAAGATAAAAACGGTGATGAGTCCGGAAAGAATACCGATAATCCCGCCGGTAAAGGTCAGTAAAGAGGCTTCTGCTAAAAATTGAAACAGGATATGTTGCTGTTTCGCTCCAACGGCTCTGCGAATACCGATTTCCCGCCTGCGCTCCGATACGGTGGCCAGCATGATATTCATGATGCCGATTCCGCCCACCAGAAGAGAAACAGAAGCAATCCCGAACAGCAGAAGACTGAACAGTTCATTTGTTTTTTTTGATTGATGGAGCAGTTCAAGCGGGGTAACGATCTGGTAGTCGTTAATATCTCCATGATTCATCGCCATAATTCTATGGATGATCCCTGATGATTCAATCACATGGGATGTGGCATCTATTTGAATGATCAATTCGGATAAATTATTGACGCCATTGTCTATGCTGTTTTCCGGCATGATCCATTTTTCACTTTTCAAGGGAATAATGATTAATTCATTATAGTTTCTCTCGGAAACCGCCGATGACTTTGAAGATTCGATATTGTAACGGTCGAGGATTCCGATGATTTTGAACAGGTGATTGCCGATTCTGATCCGATTGCCGAGAATACCGTTGCTGCCAAGCTGGGCGGCGACATGATAACCGATCACACACACCTGCTGATGGCCGGTAATATCATTTCTGCGGATGAAGCGGCCGGAATTTAACACGAGATTTAAAATTTTGAAATAAGATGGTGAACATGAAATAATCTGGGGCGTAATTTCCTTGAAAGCACCGATGACCGAAACCGGAATTTCTTTTAAAGCCGTAATTTCATGAACATGCCTGCAGCCATTTTGAATCCGGATCAGATCATTTGCACCCAGTCCCGAATTAGGATTTTTCAGCAGGTCCTGTTTTTTATCAACACCAAGTTCAACAGATTTGATATAAATGTTTTTTGTCCCCAGTTTCTCTATTTGCCGTAAAGCTTCCGCTTTTGCGCCTTCTCCCACGGCTATAATAATAATGACAGCCATCACCCCGAAGACCACGCCGATAATACTTAAAAAAGATCTCAGCTTATTGGAATGCAGCGACAGTAATGAAATTTTTAAATAATTGATTATTTTAAATAAATTTACCATCTTTTAAAATCAGTAATTTTTTGGCCCATGAAGCAATATTTTTGTCATGTGTCACAAGGATAATGGAAGTGCCTCTGCTGTTGAGTTTTCCGATGATTTCCATAATGGCGGACCCGGTAACCGAGTCAAGGTTTCCTGTGGGTTCATCGGCCAGAATGATTTTGGGTTCATTGACAAGGGCGCGGGCGATTGCCACACGCTGCCTTTCGCCGCCGGATAGTTCATAGGGGTTGTGGTGGATCCTTTCTGACAGCCCGACGTCTTCAATCGCCGTTAAGGTTTTTTTGAGGATATCTTCCTTGCTGTTTTTCGCGTATAAAAAAGGCATGCTGACATTATCATAAACATTTAAATTATGAATCAGGTTGAAACTCTGAAACACAAAGCCGAAGATGCTGGAGCGTATTTCAGAGAGCCCGTTGTCAGATGCATGGGAAACGTCGACCCCGTCGAGAACATAGGTGCCTGATGTCAGCCTGTCCAGGCATCCCAGTATATTCAAAAACGTGGATTTGCCTGACCCCGAAGGCCCCATAATGGCAACAAAATCACCCTGATCCACAAAAAGCGTCAAGTCCTTCAGGACTTCAAGCGGTTTGGATCCCATGGTATATGTTTTGGATAAATTCGAGATGTCAATCAAAGGGCCGGGCATTTTGTATTATCGTTCCGATGGCGTTCAATTCATTTCTGAAGGCTTGACAGTGCTGATTAAATCGAATTCTTCAATACCGTTCACGATCTCAATAAAGTCTTCGTTATGGCGACCGGTTGTCAGGTAGGTTTTTTCAAGTGTACGGTTTTTTGTCCGGAAACAGTAAAATCCTTTGTTCTCTTCAAAAACAGCATACAGCGGCAGGGTCAGTGCATTTTCCACCTGTGCCGTTAAAATATTGACCCGTGCGGTCATGCCGGGCCGGAGGTCCGGATCACCGGACGTTACAGCAATGGTCATTTGAAAATACTTGGCGCCGCTGTTTCCCCCCCGTTTATCCGATGCCAGGGCGCCGATAAATGAAACCGTACCTTCAAGTTTTTTATTCGGATACGCGTCCACCGTAATTGAAGACGTCTGTCCTGTTTTGACTTTGTGAAGGTCCACTTCACGGATATTTGTTTTGACAATCATCGAAGAAATGTCGGGCAGATATAAAATGGGCTGGTTCTGGAGAACGGTGTCTCCCACCCGGGGTTTTCTGTTTTGTCCGTCCCGAAATGTCTCGTAAAGGATTACAATGCCGGTCGAAGGAGCGGTTATAGTCGTTTCCAGCAGCTTTTTTTCTGCTTGTTCCAGTCTCTTTTCAACGTTTTCCAGGCCCGCGACAACTTCATCCAGCGATGATTTAGCCTGGGCGATTTTGTGCACACTGCCTTTTCGGGTCTGATCACGGACCATTTCCGCATGCCCCACATTCGCCTGATACTCTTCTATGAGCGATGGATAGACATGTTCTTTATAATTCAGATATTTTTGTTCGGCAGCGGTCAGTTTTTCATTCAGCAGAAACACTTCCTGTTCAGACCTTACAATTTCGCTGGGTTGATCAAACCCTTTTTCTTTCAGTTTTTTCAGGTCATTTAAGTAGTTGCAGTATTTGTTCGTTTCTTTTGCGATTTTATCACTCTCTTCCTTGAACAGGGCAAGCTGAAGCGGACCTTCTCCTTTTTGATATTTTGTCAGTTCAAGCTCCGCCTTATGCACATTAAACGCTGCCGTGTTCAGCTCCTTTTCAACCTGGCTTTTTTCCCATTCAAACAACTGCCTTTTTGCGTCAACAGATGCTTCCAATTTTTTAATTTCCCCTTTTAACCGGAGAATTTCTTCTTCAAACGGGAGCGGGTCCAGCTGAACCAGCAGATCGTTTTTTTCGACCCAGGTGCCGTCCTCAATGAGATGGATAATTTTTCCCTCCCCGCTTTTTAATGACGAGGTGACCATATTGGACCTGGCGGCATCCAGCGTACCGATGGTATTCACTTCTATGGAAAAACTTTTCCGGGTGGCCATTACGGTATTGACGGGCGTGATTCCCGGGTCCGTTCTGACGAATTTTGAAAAAATAACAAAAAAAGCAAGAATAAATAATGTGGTATAAATTAATTTCAGTTTCATGTGATTGGAAAAACCTGTTTTCAATTTTATGCAATCAGTGTCCCGATAATTTTTCTTAACCGGTAAGTAGCAATAATATAATCAATTTGAGCCGACAGAAGGTTGAGCTTTGCCTGATGAAGTTCTGTCTCTGCTTCAATCATGTCAAAATTGTCTGCCATCCCATTGTTAAACTTGATCTTTGAAAGTTCCAGCTTTCCCATGGCTTTCTGGATCTGTTGTTCAAGAATCGCGATTCTTTCCTGGCTCTTTTCTAAAAAGTCGACCTGGTTTTTTATTTCTTTGCCCAGCTGATCTTTTTGGTTTGCCAGTTCAAGCTCGCCGGACCGGACAGTGATAAGGCTTTGCCGGTAAGAATTTTTTTCCGACGTACGTTTAAAATCAGAGCTGCTCGTCAGATAAACCCGCCAGGAGTCTTCACTTAATCGGAACACATCATTGTTAAAGTCATTGTCGTTTCCGGATCTTGTATAATCAAAGAAGACGGTGAGATCCGGCAGCAGGTAATGCTCGGCAATTTTTGCCGCTCGTTTCTTTTCATTCAGGCTGTCCAGCGCATTTTTAATTTCAATGCTGTTTTCAAAGGCAATCGCTTCAATTTGATTTATATTCAGTTTTGTTATGGTGCTATCAACCGGGGTATCATGCAACTCAATTTCCCTGCTTTGGGGTATGGAAAGAACGGATTTTAAATTATTGCAGGCTGTCTGAAGTTTTTCCAGAGAGTCGGTCAGGCTGACTTGGGCATCTTTTTCTTTTATCTGGGCTCTGTATACGTCAAGCGGCTGCGCAAGGCCGACATCGGTCTTGATTTGAGCAATGGCTGTATGTCTTTTAAATCTTTCAGCCAGCATTTGATTCATTTCCACATTTTTTTTCTGCTCAATAATATTATAAAATGATGTCACGGTTTCAAGAACAATGTTTTCCTTGGTCTGAACAAGAGCTCTTTCAGACGACCGAATTGAAAATTCGGAGGATTTTATGTTTTGTGTATTAACGAGTTTGCCAAAATTTTTAAATAGCGGGATTTCAAGTGCAAGACCAACGGAAGTCGCATAATCTTCATCATTTTTGGACATGTACGGAGAAAATGAAACCTGCATGCCGTATTCCAGATTTTTTGAAAAATTGAGACCTGAGTTGAAATTCTGATCGCCATCGGTGATTCCGCCGCCGGCAAAGGGTCTGATTTTTAAATCAAAGTTGGAATGTGCAGTGCTCAGGTTGAGTTTGGCGGAATTAACACTGTTTTGGGCATTGATGATCGTTCTGTTGTTTTTCAGTGCGATTTCTATTGCCTGTTCAAGTGACAGTCTTACCGGCGATTCATTGGCATTGAGCGGGCTGCTTGAAACAACACTGAAACACACGATAAAAATAAATAGCGTAAAGTGCATATTGCCTTTGACGGCCAAAGGTTTTGATAAAAATAAGATTAAACGCATGGGGTGTCAGGCTGGTTTAAAATTTCTGATGTTAAATGAAAATAAGATTTTAATATGTAATGTCCAAAAAAACAACGACCCGGGCAACAATGGTTCGCACTGTATTCCCGGGCCGTTAAATGGGTTTGGTTATCGGGTGAAATTCAATGTCCAGCCATTGCTGCTGACCATTGTAAACGAATCCGAGTCACCGCTGGCGATACCGTTATAGACTGCACCGGCATCAAAATTAAGGGTCAGGTCGTCATCCGCCAATATCCAGGTCCCGGTGCCGCTTCCGTTATGGGTCGAACTATCGGAATAGGTGGTCAGAAATTGATAGGAATAGGATTCATTTGCATTATACGTAAGTGATCCTTCTGTTGTCGAGCCTTCAGAATTATTACTTCCAGTGAGGTTCCAGAATCCGACAATGGTTTTTTCAGTTAACTCCACACCCTGTCCGCTATTAGTTTTAATTTCATCGTCATCATTATTATCATCGTAGGCACTAACAGCAGCAGCAGTTCCGCCGCCAACTGCCGCGACGCCAAGGCCGACACCCACAATGGCTGCGGTGGACCATCCGACAGCGCCGGCAGTAATGACCCCTGCGGATGTGGCCCCGGTGGCTGCTGTTGCAGATGCTACAGTCGATGCGGATGCCGTTGTCCCGGCCCCGGACGCCGCCGCACCGGCACCGGAGGAGTCTGAATCCCGGATGGTGTGGTAGAGC
The DNA here is from genome assembly GCA_030145385.1 of Desulfococcaceae bacterium. Classification (GTDB taxonomy): domain Bacteria; phylum Desulfobacterota; class Desulfobacteria; order Desulfobacterales; family Desulfosalsimonadaceae; genus SURF-3. The sequence continues at coordinate 4,231 of JAQYVU010000005.1, read as the reverse complement.
AGGGCCACCACGCCGAATCGGGCTCCGGATTCTACTGCATCAATAGTGACGTTATCACTGAACCCCCGGAGCTGGGTGGGCATTTTATCCAGCTCCATACTGACCTTGATTTCCCCTTGTTTGGGGATTTCCTGCCAGGCAGGGGTCTCTTTTTCTGCGTCTTTGGTGATTGTGAACGTCTGGCTGCGGACCACCTGTTTGGAATTGTTTACCGTCAGAAACAGATACTCGATCTGGTTTGTGGCGGCTGACGGCGCGGGGAGCACGCCGCTAAATTTATATGAGCCAATGGCGAGCATGGGCACAAACACCAGGTCCGCTTCACCGGCTGCTTTAAAATAACATCTCACCAGTTTGATGCCTTCCGGGTCTTCGACTTGTGCTTCCAGCTGAATGCGCTGATCAGCAACAAAATAATCAGGCGGACTGTGTTCCATTGAAGTGGCGGCATTGGCTGTTGCCGTTAAAATAGCCGGTGCCAGAAAAGAAACCAACAGAAATAAACCGAATAGAGTAAAAATGCCTGTTGTGCCTATAAAATTGTTAGAATTCGTTTTATTAATAAAATTCCCCATAAATGTCTCTCCTTGCTAAATATCAATTTGCATTTTTTTATTATGATTATCGGGTAAATTTATACGTACCGTGGTTGGTGCCGGAGCTGGTATCTAAAGTAAACTTTTTGGAATTCCCAGTGGCCGTGCCCACCCAAGTTGACATTGTTTGAAACGTAATCGTTAAACTGGTTCCGGATAACGACCAGGTCCCGCTTGCGTTATCGGCATCAGACTGCCCGTCGTCTTTGACGCTATATACATGCGTTCCGTCTTCATTAAACGTGATATTCCCTGTTCGTCGAACACCATCCCGTCGGTCTCCAGAAAAATCCCAATCGCCTAAAATGGTTGTTTCTGTCAAATCTTCTGCGTCACTTCCACCACCGCCGCTACTACCCCCACTGGCCGCTGCCACTCCGCCGACAACCGCTGCGGCTCCAACACCCACGCCTACAATCATGGCTGTTGACCATCCGGCAGGAGCGGCTGTGATGGTGCCGCCGGATGTGGCTCCGGTAGCTGAATTCGCCGCCAAAGCGCTTTTTGTCGATGAACTGCCGGCCGTGTGATACAAGAGGGCAACCACACCGAAGCGGGCACCTGATTCAACCGTATCAATGGTGACACTATCACTGAACCCGCGGAGTTGTGTGGGTACTTTATCCAGTTCCATGCTGACCTTGATTTCCCCTTGTTTGGGGATTTCCTGCCAGGAGGGGGGTTTCTGGTTTTCATCTTTGGCCATCGTAAAGGTCTGGCTGCGAACCACCTGTTTTGAAGTATTCACTCCCAAAAACAGGTATTCGATTCTGTCTGTTGAGGCAGACGGTGCGGGAAGCACCCCGGCATATTCATTTTTGCCGGTTGAATTCATGGGCACAAACACCAGGTTTGCCTCGCCGGCGGCTTTAAAATAGCACCGCACCAGTTTTACGCCTGCCGGGTCTTCAACTTGCGCTTCCAGCTGGATGCGCTGATCGGAAACAAAATAATCCGGGCTGGTGTGCTTCATGGTGGTGGCCGCATCGGCTGCTGCCGCAAGAAATGCCGGTGCCAGAAAAAAAATCATTAGAAATAAACTTAAATGAAAAATGCCTGTTCTGTTCTGAAATCCGAAAGAATTAGTTTTTGTCACACGATGATGCATGTACGCCTCCTTTAAATCACATTAAATCTTTGCCTTATTAAAATACTTTGCTGGTATATTTATTTAAAAATCAAACTTCGTGTTGATTCGTGTTTTTTTGATGAATGGAAATTTTGCAAAGGGCCGGGCGCATAAGCGCAAAGACGGTTTTCATCACTTTTCCTTGATTTTAATTTCCACCGCCTGGTCCAGGAGGTTGTCCAGCTCGATTTCTATTTTTCCTTCCGGCACTGTTTTGAGCATTTCCTGCACCAGCCAGGCAATCCGGGCCGAACGGGACGCGCCGGCATGGGCGGCAAGGTTCAGGAGCGCGTTAAAGGGATCGATCTGCCACTGGCGGTGAGCCGTCCGCCACTGCTCGCTCCGCCAGAGAACAATGCCCGTCCGGCAGTCAATAAGCCTTAACGAACAGGAGACTACAATCGCATCATAGACCCCTTCGTGGATGGAGGCGGATTGATCCACCTGGCCCATGAACACGGCCTCCGTATTGAGTACTTCACTCAACCGTTTCAGGCTGATTCCCTGCAGCTGGCCGGATGTCTGAATGCCCAGGTCCTCCATGACTGTTTTGACCTTGTCAACGGAAATACGCCGGTAGCCCTTCGCCTGGAGCTGCTCATAAACGCTGTTATAAAGAAAGGTTTCCAGCTCGGGTTCCAGGGTCAGGTTATCCATCGGCAAAACAGCAATCACGTTCGGGCAGTATTTGGCGTAATCCGGGTGGACCTCCCAGTATTCCTGATCCTGTTTTTCAGCTGCCAAAGCAGAATCCGCCCCGCACAAAAAAAGAAAAGCAGTGCACCATAAAAAAAATAAGATTTTATTAATGATAACTTTAATTCCGGCAGGTGATGCCTTTTCCACGGTCATTTTTGTATTCCTCGCATGACAGGTTGCATGCATGTAATTGGGTAAAAAAATTGTTGTCAGTTCAAGCGGACGCCGCTTCCATCCTGTTTTACCGGCTTGCTGCGCTGACTGGTTCCGCCATAGGTTGAAATCATCTCAAAAAGCGCCTTTCCGATGGCCAGATCCAGGGCATCGTCTCCGGCGCTGCTGTCCCAGGTGCCGACCTGGCCTTTGCCAAACGTCTGGCGGATCGTATGTTCCCCTTTTCCGGAGGCCAGGTATTCGCCGGTCTGTGCGTTTTGCAGGATCAGGTCAACCCGGACGGTGGTGTCAATGGTCTTGGCCTTTGACATGGCACTGGTCTGGGCATAGGTGTTGACATTGAAACGGGTGACCGCTCCTGAAATAAAATGTTCGCATAAAAGAATGCGGTGGGCCTGCTGCATTTTTTCAGGACTTTTGATGATATCTGCCTGGCTTAAGGTATCCCAGTCAAACAGGCGTTTCATTTCCTCCCATTCCACCACGCGGAAATATCCGGTGCGCAGCAGATGAGATGATAGGAATTTGGCGGACGTATCCCAGAGTTTGTCTGCGGAATACGTGCTCTTGTTTTCAAATCCGGCAACCGCCACCAGATCTTTTTTGGAAGGCGGGGGAGGGATGCGGGTCCAGTCTATCGTCGTTATTTGAGACTCCGGAGATAAGTAAGGACCGGGCGGATTCTGGTGACCGCCGCACCCCAATAAATAAGATGAGCCAAAGAAAAGGATAAAGACAACAAACAGCTGAAATTGAATTTTGTTTTTCATAAAAGTAAATCCCCTGATACTTCCTTTCAACGTTGTGAATTGATTCGACCGTTTAAAAAAATTCCGGTTCAAATTGATACCTAAAAAAAACGGTAACTTCAAAATGCCTGTAAAGACTACTTGAGTTTTAAAAGCTGCAAATCCGTGCCCTGCATGCGAAAATAGGGATGCTGCTGCCCGCTGGTCAAACGGGGGACCTGGCGGGAAACAAATTGAAACATTTCGTTTAATGAAACATAGTCATCTTTGTCATAGTCCGCCTTTCCCTGCATGGCTTCAACCAGTGTATAGGTAAACGCGCCGTGACCGGAAAATTTTGGGTCCAGCTTGAACTTGTCGGATTCCATTGAGACTTCACCGGCTTTTGAGGCGGACAGAATATATAAACCGCTGGCGGCATTCATGGCAGCTGCCAGGTCTTCACTGTCACCACCACCGCGCATGCCGACCTCCAGGGCACCGGAATGACAGGTGTCCATGGCAACGATTATTTTATTGACATTTTTTGACAGAATTTTAATTGATTCTTCAAAATCCGACATCCGCAGTCCTTTGGAAAGGATGGTGTCAAAATCCGAGTCCGCCGGCATGAAGTAGTAGGAGCCGGACTGGCGGTGCTTGATGCCGTGGCCGGCCACAAACAGGAAGATGATGTCATTGGGTGCCGCCATCCCAAGGTGCTGGGTGATCCCTTCGATAATACTGTTGCGTGAAACCTGATCGTTGACCAGGGTTTTGAAATGGACTTCTGAAAATGATTTGCCGGCCTGGGCTTCAAAAAATTTTGCCAGCTTCAGGGCATCCTGGTCTGCGTATCTCAGGTTTATGGCTGAACTGCTGTACTTGGAAACGCCGATGGCCAT
>JAQYVU010000194.1 GCA_030145385.1 Desulfococcaceae bacterium | reverse complement strand
AAAAATAAATCCCAGGGTTTCCGGCGTGGTGGCGGGCACCAGGTTCACAATTACAAACGCTGCGCCGGCACCGCCCAGAAAAGATAGACCGGTTCCCATTGTCCATTTTTCCACCTGTTTTCCCACCACCCATATGGATGCGGCGATCAGCCCGAAAAAAAGGCTCCACGTCAACATGGCATGATAAGCAAGCAAATAGCTCATCAGGCGGGCCAGACTGAGCACCGCAATGCCGATACCTAAAAAAAGGGAAATAATGAAACGGATGTGAAGCTCGCTCAGGGCACCTTTAAGGTCAAACCTCAGGATATTGCCCACCATCTTTGCGTTCGCCGATTTAATAGCGGTCAGCAAATCCTCATAAATACCGGTTATCAATGCGATTGTCCCCCCGGAAACCCCCGGCACCGTATCTGCCGCACCCATACACAGGCCTTTGATCATCAGCAGCAAAGAACTCTTTAAAGAGTTCGGCCCCGGACTTGCGAAAAACGCACCTTTCCATGAAAGATCAGATTTTTTTTTCAATTTTCACTATCCTGTATAACTTATTTACTTTAATGGGCAGAAAAAAGCCCTGCCATCGATAAAAAATGGCAAGGCTCTCCAAATAATTCAGATGGAACACTGTTCAATCCAACACTTAAGTCGGACTCGAACATCCAATAAAGAGAATCTTGATTGCTTAGATGGCAAAGAAAAAAGCTTCAAGTTCAAGGCGCGTGAAGCCTGAGAAGCGAGGCGTACGAATGTACGTTGAGTGACGAAGGCTGAAGCGCAACGCTGAAATTGAACTTTTTACGAAGCCATCTCATTTGTCCCAACCATGCTCGCCGACAAGCTTAACAAACCGGCAGCCGCCAAGCATTGACTGGTGTATTCCGTCTTCATCCCTTTCCAGTTTCACCATATCCTGGGTCAGGCGCCCGCCTACCGGAAGCACCATCCGCCCGCCGATGTCCAGCTGATTCACAAGGGGCATCGGTATTTCAGGGGCACCGGCAGTCACAATAATGGCATCAAACGGGCTTTCATCTTTCCAGCCGTTTGTCCCATCCGCATAACGGGTGACGATATTGGAATAGTTCAGATCATCAAACAGTTTGCGGGCCCGCATATGCAGCGAGCGGATTGTTTCGATGGTGTATACCCGGAATACAATCCGGGACAGAATGGCAGCCTGATAGCCGGAACCGGTGCCGATCTCCAGAACACGATCATCAGGCCCCAGCCGGAGGGCCTCGGTCATATGGGCAACGATATATGGCTGGGAAATGGTCTGCTGCTCGCCGATTGGCAGGGGGTGATCCGCATATGCCTGATCCATCAGCGCCTCACTGACAAAAAGATGACGCGGGACTTTGCCCATGGCGGCAAGGACTTTCGGGTCGGTGATCCCACGGGCTTCAATTTGATTTTTCACCATGGATTCACGTAAACGCTGATATTTTCTTGAATCATTTGTCATTGTAAAAAGACAATTAGCAATTTGCCTGACTCTCGTCAAGCCTTATGGTGTTGGCAATCGATTAAGGTATGCAGAATGATTATATTATGATAAGGTACCGCAACAATTATCAGTAAAAATAAAAAACCATTGCCTTTGCTTAAAAACAGCCCTAATGTTAAAAAAAAGATTACTTAATCAATGAATACAGATATTTGACATGGAAAGCACAAAACACCTTCTCATATCCATTGCCCTGTCTCTGATTATTTTTACAATAGGGACTGTCGGATACATGGCGATCGAAGGATGGAGCCTGATCGACTCGGTTTATATGACGATCATCACCATTACCACGGTTGGATTCAGTGAAGTGCATCAGATGGGTGAAACTGGAAGACTTTTTACCATCGGGCTGGTGTTTACCGGCGTTGCCCTTTTTTTATATGTCGCCGGCTCATTGGTTCAGTTTATGGTTGAAGGGCGGATTCGGGAAATTATGGGGAGACGAACATTGAATAAAAAAATCGATCATCTTAAAAATCATTACATTGTCTGCGGATACGGCCGGATCGGAAGGGTTCTCTGCAAACATTTCTTGGCGCATCCGGCATTAAAGATGGTGATTCTTGAAAAAGATGAAACCCTGATTCCTGAAATGGAATCCGACGGTGTCCTTTATATTTCAGGCGATGCCTCGGAAGAAGAGATTCTGCTAAAAGCCGGAATTAAAAGTGCCAAAGTTCTGGTGGCTGCCCTGGCAACCGATATTGACAATGTTTTTCTTGTGCTGACGGCAAGACAGCTGAACCCCAAAATTTATATCGTGGCCCGTTCGAGTCACAAAGCCACAAAATCCAAACTGCTGGCTGCCGGCGCCAACCGCGTGGAATCGCCGTATGATATCGGCGCTGTCAGCATGGCCCAGCGGGTTCTGAGACCCTCTGTCACATCCTTTCTGGATCTTGTGTTTACTTACAACCGCAAAGATATTCAAATGGAAGAAATCCCGGTGGCCCCAGCCTCTTCTATGGTGAATATTATGCTTAAGGATTCCGGCATCCGGCAGAAATTCAACCTGATTATTATTGCCATTAAAAAACCCAACGGAGAAATGCTGTTTAACCCGTCCTTTGAAACCGTCATTCAAAGCGGAGACACAGTTATTGCCATGGGAAAAGGTGACAACCTTGTTGAATTTGAAAAAATATTACGACCTCAGGACAGGAAAGCAGGCAAACGATGAAATGGGTTGAAACCAGAATTATATTTGAATCTTCAGAAACCGTGACAGCATCGGATCTTATTTCGGAAATATTTTACGATTTCGGTCTGCAGGGGGTGATTGTTGAATCACCGGAAGCAGAAACCGGCATTGACTGGGCAGAACAGCACACTGACCAGCCGACTGATTATGCGGTCATCGGCTTTTTCCCAAAAAACGATCAATTGCCCGAACGCTGCCGGATGCTGGAACAGCAGATGTCCCAGCTGAATCAGAATATTGATTTGACCTACCGGATTGTTTACCATGATATTGACGAACAGGATTGGGCGGAATCCTGGAAACAGTATTTTTTTACGGAAAAAATCACGGATACCATTGTCATCAATCCGTCCTGGCGGGAGTACACCGCGAAACCGGGTGAAATCATCTTAGAAATTGATCCGGGCATGGCATTCGGCACCGGGACGCACCCCACAACCCGTATGTGCATTGCCTTGATTGAAAAATACATTCAGCCGGAAGACACATTTTTAGACATCGGCACCGGTTCCGGCATCCTGATGATTGCGGCGGCAAAACTTGGTGCTGATACCATGACAGGCATTGATAATGATGAGGTGGCCGTATCTGTTGCCCGGGACAATCTTTTAAAAAATAAAATTGCCCCGGATACCTATGAATTAATGACCGGTGATCTTGTAAGCAGTGTCAACAGCCGGTTTTCCCTGGTAACTGCCAATATTTTATCTGAAATAATTGTTCATCTGCTCGATGATATCCACCATGTGGTAAAAAAAGACAGTATTTTTATCTGTTCCGGCATCATCGAACCCAGGCGGGCGATGGTTGAAGAAAAACTGCTGTCCAAAGGATTTGAAATCATTGATGTTCAGGTAAAAGATGAATGGGTGGCGATTGCTTCAAAATTGAAATAAAAAAAGGCAGCCGATATGGAAGGAAACCAAGCATAAAGGAAAACCGGACATGAAGATCAAACGTGTGCGTTTAAAAAATGAGCCTGTTCCCTGCATTGCCATACAAAGCCGGGATCGCTGGATTCCGCTGAAACTTCTTGTGCCCTCCGAAAACCTGCCCTCCCCTGATAAAGTTGATCCGGATTTCACGGACATGATTGCGGTTCTCCAGGCCGGTCAAACCATTCAGGACAAATGGCAAAAATCAGCCGACACCTATGATGGAGAACTCCCTGACATTGAAGAAACGCCTCTGCTCCCTTTCCAACCCCGGTCTTACAGGGATTTCATGCTTTTTGAGCAACATGTGATTAATGCCAGCCGCGGATACGCCCGACGCTTTATGCCGATGGCCTATAAAATTGCGGCCGCCTATGAAAGCCTGTTTAAACTGACATTCCCCAAATTCCGGCCCCACCCGTTATGGTATAAAAAACCAATTTATTATATGGGCAACCATTTAAACTTT
>JAQYVU010000193.1 GCA_030145385.1 Desulfococcaceae bacterium | reverse complement strand
GCCGTCGCGGCCGGCAAGCGGAGATGTATTATTGGAAAATTTCATAAAAACCGTGGGCTCATCCACCCGTATCCGGGGCAGGGCGATCGGGTTTTCACCGGTGCAGATGGTGTCGCCGATGTTAACATCTTCGATGCCGGAAATGACAATGATATCACCGGCATGGACTTCAGCAGCGTCTTTTAGCCCCAGGCCGCTGTATACCTGGAGCTTGGAAACTTTTAAGGGGATCTGCTGACCGTCTTCATGAAGGCAGACCAGGTCTTTTTTGGATGCCACCGCCCCGTTGATCACTTTGCCGATGGCCAGGCGGCCCATATAATCCGAATAGCTCAGATCGGAAACCAGCATCTGAAAAGGCGCGTCTGTATCTGAAACGGGTGCCGGAATTTCATCTACGATCATGTCCATGAGCAGGTGAAGGCTTTTTTCCGTTTCCTCCGGGGATTTCATGGCAACGCCATCTCTGCCGATGGCGTAAAGATAGGGAAATTCGATCTGTTCATCAGTTGCGTCCAGGTCGATGAGCAGGCTGTATACTTCATCTAAAACTTCTGCGGGGCGGGCATCGTCTCTGTCAATCTTGTTGATGACTACAATGATTTTAAGGCCTTTTTTCAGAGCCTTGTCCAGAACAAAACGGGTTTGGGGCAGGGGGCCTTCGGAAGCGTCCACCAGAAGAATAGCACCATCAGCCATGGACAGTGCGCGCTCCACTTCACCGCCGAAGTCCGCATGTCCCGGGGTGTCGATGATATTGATTTTTGTGTCGTTCCAGTTGATGGCGCAGTTCTTGGCAGCAATGGTGATGCCCCGTTCTTTTTCAAGATCCATGCTGTCCATGAGGCGATCGTCAACCGCCTGGCCTTCCCGGAACAGTCCGCTCTGTTTGAACATGGCGTCCACTAAGGTGGTTTTACCATGGTCAACATGGGCAATGATGGCAATATTTCTTACGGATGTGTTTTGTGTTTTTTTCATTTTTCCAACATTAATCAATTAAGATTTATTTGTCCGGCGCCTGTTATCTTGTGAAACAGGTTGCCGATTGTTTATGTTTTTCAAACTACGAAACCCGTCATGTGTGACAAGACGGGTCATTTTTTAAATGATGCATATCCTTTATGGATGATTCAAATTTTTTAACCAATAACATATACGCGGTTTTAATAAAAAAAGAAACCTTTTTTTGATGGTTTTAGAAAAAATTTTAATTCGTTCAGGTTCTGTAATTTGTTGATCAGGTAAAACCGAAACGCTTTAGAGGTTTTCTATTCTAAAATTTTTGAAAAATTATTGACGGAATCTCGTTTAGTATTTAATATTCTTCTTTTTTAAATTCATAATGTTGCTCAAAGCCCGTTAAATAAGAATGAAAATTATTATATCCCCCTGAAAGGTATAAAAATATGTGTCTTGACCGACAAAATTTAAATAAAATTGTTTTATTTGGTCTTTTGATATTGTTATTGAATTTTTTATGCGCTTGCGGAACTTCAACGCGGGTAATTAAAAATCATGTGATGATCAATGAAGTTTTAAACGGTAAAAGCACATTAAAAGGCAGCCGGTATTCCGAATCAATTACGGAATCCACGGGGCCATGGATAACCAGGCCTTCGTTTTTATTGATTAATCTGACCTTTTTCCCTCTCTGGACCTTGACGGGGCCATTGTCGGACACCATGGATGCCCGGCAAAAAAAAGCCGTGTTGTATTATTCCCCTGCCAAAGATTTGGTGAAGCGGGCAGATGTTGAAGTTGCGTTGTCCCTGTCACTCAACAGTCCCATGATGATTGCCCAGGCAATTGGTTATGAGCAATACCTTGATGATGTGTTTGATTTTGTCTGGGCCCGGGCAGCGGCGGACATGGCCGGTAAAGAGGGACTTAACAAATATAATGTTGAAGAAAGTACGGTCCCGATTTTTCAAACCCAACGGAGTTTTGCTCTGGCATCCGGCCATTCGGAAACCGCCATGCCGGATACGGATAACAATTTTATGTTTATTGAACACGAAAACGGCGGCTTGGAATATTCAGAAAAAAATATTGGCGAACAAATATTAATGGATTTCCTGCGTATGTATGGTATCGGTGAGATTCGGGTTCAGCTGTGGGCCGAATCCCGAACTCCGGCGGGAAACCTGTTAGCCGGTCAAAAAAGAGAGTATACGATTCGTCCGTCTTCCAAGGGGCCGGCGATTAAGCATTTGAATATTAACTAAAAAGAGGAGAAAAAAATGAAGTCAGCGTCGGTATTTATTGCCTCGTTATTTCTTGCTGTCTGTTTCCTGGCAGGTTGCACCACGCCTTTGACGATTACGAAAACCTATACGGAAGAAGTCGGACCGGATGGGGGAAAAACAATCATACAGTCTGAAAGCGTTGTTCAGGTCAAGCATAGCTCGAAGAAGTTTGAACTGGAACATATTAAATAGAATAAGGCTTTTAAAAATTTCAAACGCTCAATTTACGATTAAAAACCCGCATGCGATTATTGCCATGCGGGTTTTTTTTGTATGTGCACCCGGCAGAGTGCACCTGCCCGATGCTTCATCTCTATGATGGCATCATGGTTCATTCCGGTTGTTAAATTATTATATGGGGATTAACATTTTACCGGGATCAGGCTCATGGCCCGTTCCGCCAGGGCGGTGATGGTCAGGCTGGGATTGGCTCCCGTGTTGGCGGACACAGCCGCACCGTTTGTGACGTAAATTTCTGGCTTACCGTACAAATTATCAATCCTCACGGAGTAACCAGTTGTTTCCATAAACGATCAAGATAACATCTGCAAGATAAACAGCCTGTTTCAATTTGACTTACAATTTGATTAATGCGATACATTCTCAAGTCAAAAGCAAATTCTTATTCATTAAAAATCAGACTTTTCGATAACTGAGGACGCATGATGCAAAACGATTCTCTGCGGCGATTCGAACCCTGGCTCGTGTTTATTACTCTGGCTTACTTCGCCTGCAGGCTTTTTAGCAACGCCCTGAGCATTGCCCCCTTCCTGCCTCCGGACGAAGTCACGCGTTTCGGCATCTGTGAGGTCTTTTCCAGGGTGCTGTTCCTGCCTGAGAACTCTGAGAACACCTGGCATCTTGGTCTGGTGACAGACATACCTGCCCTGTATTACTTTCTCTGCGGTAAACTGATGCATCTCAATTTTTTTCCTATTTCGGATCTCTTTTTTCTTCGTCTCTGCAACGCCCTTTTGAGCGTCTGCATGGTGTACCTGGCTTATCGCTGGATCTGCACCATTACACAGGACGTCTGCGTTCGCCTCCTGTTTCTGGTCATGCTGACCAACACGGCCATGCTCACTTTTATCGGAGCTGCGGTGAGCTATGACAACCTGACCAACTTCTTTGCTGTGGCCACGCTTTATGCTTTTCACTGCTACAAGCTTAATGATTCGCTGCGGTATTTTCTGTTGTTTCTCGTATCCGTGCTCGCCGGTTCTCTGGTGAAGACTTCGTTTCTGCCCTTGGCCGTGTTATTTACATTTTTGGCGGTCTGGGAATGGCGTGTCGCTCCGGTGCGGCTTCGGGCGCTTTTAGAGGGGCTGCGTTCAATGAAAGCCTGGAATATAATTCTCTGTTCGATCGCCCTGCTGCTTTTGTTCATGAACCTCGGGTTATATGGCGGGAATCTTTTGAGTTACGGTAAGGTGGTGCCGGTTAGTAGCCAGGTGCTGCCGCTGGATGCGGCCATGAAAAACCGTATCTTTGCACGGGGAATGATCGCCAGCGAATTTCGCGCAGGGCGCATGGATTTGGCAGAGGCCAGTGAAAGGATCAAGGCTATTGATAATCCCGGGGACAGGGCCGCTGCCATACGGCTGGTCAAGATCGCAGCCAAGGAAAAGCAACGCGGAGTGCAATTGATGGACAGAATTCAGTATTCCTGGTTTTGGTTGCGGGGCATGACCAAGGGCCTGGTGGGCATTGTTGCGCACCGCGATCTTTTCAAGCCCGCTATTGTGTTAGGATTGTACCAGTTGCTTTTTCTTGCCGGGATTTTATCTGTGGTGCGTTACTGGAACCTCCATGATACCAATGGTTTGAACGGGCAGGCCATGCTGCTATGCGGTGCATATCTGTTGATACTCATGCAGTTTGTCA
>JAQYVU010000192.1 GCA_030145385.1 Desulfococcaceae bacterium | reverse complement strand
ATATAAAAAGGATACGGATTTTGACGGTGTCATGGATCGAGTCGTATATTTTGATAATGATGAAAATCCTGAAAAAATCGTTTTAGATACCAACGCAGACGGGGCCTGGGACCAGTGGCAGGGATATTGCCGGGAGTCGCTGGAGTGGTTTGAAAGTGACAGGAACCATGACGGAAAAACGGATCTGAAGATTTTTTATGCCAACGGTGAAAAACAGCGGCTGATCAAGGATGAAAATTTCAACGGATTTTTTGAAATTACACAACGGTTTGATCAGGTTGGATGGACGGTCATCGTCGAACTCGACGCAGATGAAAACAGCCGTGCGGATTCGATATTTTTTTATTCCGCAGAAGGGCTGGTACGAAAAGATGTTGACGAAAACGGTGACGGACGAATTGATTTTCGTGAATACTATGACCAAAACGGCCGAATGATAAAAAGCGAAGAAGCCGCCGATGGCGCAGAATGTTTAAACATGGTGTGGTATTATGATGAATCACAAACACCGGTCCGCGCTGAAAAAGATGCGGATGCCGACGGCCGGCCGGATATCTGGTATTTTTATATCGACAACCGCATGGCAAAAGTCCGGGTGGACACCAACCATGACGGCAAACCGGATGTATGGGAAGAATATGGACCAGCAGAAGAGATGATCCGGCGGTCAAAGGATTTAAATTTTGATGGCGTTCCCGACATTAAAGAGGATTTTGTAAAATCGGATATCATTCCTGAGCCAAATATTAATGATTAAGTATGATTGATTGGAATAAGCGGAGGTTGGACTTATGTTGGAATTCCTGGCAAAGGGCGGCGTGCTTGTTGGGCCGATTCTGTTATGTTCAGTGCTGGCCCTGGCAATTTTTATTGAACGAATGATACGTTTTTCCCTGATGCGGAGCCGGGGAGCGGGTCTGGCGGATAAAATCATCCGTAAATTGAGAACCGGTGATGCAAAAGGGGCTCACGAAAAAGCGATCAGCAGCAATTCCCCTATGGGTCGTGTACTGGCCCAGGCAATACGTTTCAGGGACCGGGACCGGGAGACGCTGGAGACGGTTATTGTTCATGCCACGGAAGAGGAAGTAAGAGGCCTTTCGTCTTATATCCAGGCTCTTGCAACAATAGGCAATATTGCCCCCTTGCTGGGGCTCCTTGGAACCGTTATGGGAATGATTAAAGCGTTTATGGTCATCCAGCAAATGGGGGGCAAGGTGAACGCGGCAGTCCTGGCCGGCGGCATCTGGGAGGCCATGCTGACAACAGCTCTGGGGCTGGCGGTGGCGCTGCCGACCATGGTGGCCCACAGTTACCTGGTTGCCCGTGTCGACAAGTATGAAGCCCGGCTGAACGACGGGGCTGTTAGGTTTATTACCGAGCTGGAGCATAAATAGGGAGTTCGTATTATGCTGTTGCATAGAAAAAAACGGCCGCGTTACCAGATCCAGGCGCCCTTGACGTCATTGATTGATATTGTGTTTATGCTGCTCATTTATTTTTTGCTGACCACAAATTTTATGGTGGAGCAGGGAATAGACGTTAATCTGCCGGATGCCAAGGCTTCTACCCCCCAGACCCGTCAGGAAATAACGGTTTTTATAGATCAGGCCGGAATGGTATATCTGGGCAAACAGCCGGTTGATTTCAATGATCTGTTTGACCGTCTGCAGGAGAAGATTTTGGAAAATCCGGAACAGCTGGTGGTTATTAAGGCCGACGGGGCGATAATATTAGATCGCGCGGTCCAGGTGATGGATATTGCCCAGGCAGCCGGGGCTCAAAAGCTTTTCCTTGCCACGGAGAAAATCAATTAATCCTTTCCTGGTTCGCTCATTTGCTGCGTTATAAAGCACTCGCGGTATGAAAAAATACAGCGTCGTATTTTATGCCTTGTAAATGAACGGATCCGGTACGGTTGGAACTTGGTCAGGATTGTTTAAAAAACTGTTGAGGAAAGACTTGGTCAACGAGAATAAAAATAAAGAAAAACCAAACTGGCTATTGTATTTTTTGATTGCCGTATCGGTTGTGATTCATACGGGAATCTTTCTTCAGGCCTCGGGTCGGTTTAGCTTTAAACAGATATCGTACATTGAGCTCGGTGTTCGAAAACATGTAAAACCGCAAACCCGGCAGGCTCCTAAGCCCCGGTTGCGTCAGGCGGCTGCTGATACGCTGAAGAAAAATCCATCGCGCGTTTTGCCGGATTATACGGTTCCGGTCATCGAGCCTGTGCCGGAGGCATTTGAAAATTTGAATCCCGCCGAACCGGTTCCTGAATCAGAATCATATTCAGAAGATATCCCTGAAGATGTAAAAATGGATGTTGTCGAGTTCTCTGTGCCGGAGGTTGAAGAGACCGGGGGATTCGGTTCCCGAATGGATTATCTGGATATGGTTCGGCTCAAAATTGAGAGCCGTAAGCAGTATCCGCCGTTTTCCCGGCAGAGAAATATTGAAGGACTGGTGACTGTTGAATTTTTGATCGGTCCGGACGGTTTTATTTCCGGCCTGACCGTGGTCAGGAGTTCCGGTTTTGCCTCTCTGGATGAGGCAGCGATTCTCGCGGTAAATAATGCCGCTCCGTTTTCCGCTCCGCCTGAAAAGTATTTCAAAAGGCAGGTGAGGGTGAAGGTGCCCATCGCATTTGAATTGATTAAGTAATATCGGCTTTGTTAAAAGCCCCATCTACTGCGTTGTAGCGTTTTTTCAGGCTCTCAATATACGACTTGTATTATTTCGGGCCTGAAAAAACGCTACGCCTTGTATATGTGACTTTTATCTTTGCCGTTGGGATAACGATTTTAAGCTTATTGTAGAATCATAAAGGAGAAAAAATGAAAATAGAAGTTTCCGGAAAAGGCGGGTGCGGTAAAAGTACATTATCGGTATTGCTGGCCCGGTCCATGAAAAAACTGGGGTATCGGGTGCTCCTTGTTGATGGGGATGAATCCAATATTGGCCTTGAAAATCTGACAGGGATTGCCGAACCGAAGCATTTGCTGGATTATCTGGGCGGTAAAAAAGGGTTTAAGGCAAGATTGAACCAGACCATGATGATGGACAATCCGGCCGGGTTGTTTTCAGGAAAACAGACCATTGATGACCTGCCGAAAGAATGTATCGCATCGGCAGAAGACGGCATTGAGATGCTGGTGATCGGGAAAATTCATCATATTGGCGAAGGATGCGCCTGTCCCATGGGGGTGTTGTCAAAGAAATTTCTGGCCAGTCTTGAAACCGGTGACAATGAAGTGATCCTTGTGGATTCCGAGGCGGGCGTGGAACATTTCGGCCGGGGGATCGTCGGGGAATGCGATCTGATCTTAGGCGTCATTGACCCGACGGCCGAGTCGTTTCAGCTGGCAAAGAAAATGACTGACATGGCGGCAAATGCCGATAAAGAGATTTGTTTTGTTTTAAACAAGGTGGAAACAGCCATTGAGGATGTGATGAAACAGCAGTTGAACTCGGCAAAAGTGATCGGTATGATTCCTAAAGACAATACGATATTCATGGAAAGTCTGGAAGGAAAGCCACTGACTAAGTCGCTTCCGGAAATAGATGAGATCTGCAGGGAAATATTGATGGAAAGATAAACAAGTCAGAAGTAGTCGTGGCATTTTAATTCCAGGTACCAATTCCTTCCGCCTCAGGCCTGGAATTGCCGGCATTATTTAAAAGATACATTACAATTTTATCTTTTATTTGAGGATTTTCCCATGGGATTGTATTGAAGATTGCATGACCGTCATCTTCAATTAAAAGACGCCACTGCTTTTCCGTATTATCAGGAGTTGAAAAATCATTTCTGCTGTGGCATCGTTTAAAACATATGGAATTATCATATTCCTGCTTGATGATTTGATTGTATTCATTTTTTGAAATTTTTACAGGCAAAGGGGCAACCAAGGCAGGAGAAATATCTTCCAACATTTGATCCTCTAATAATCGGGCATCTATAACACGGGCATCGACCATTTTGAAATATGCTGTTGATTCATTTTCCGGCGTTGCGATTACCATAAATTGATACGGAAGGTGCAACATAAGCGACGCGGAGACTGTCAGCATCAATCACCCAGATAACATCTGTTACAGAATCCGCCAGCAGGCGGTAAAAATTGCTGCTGTTAATAAACTGTTCCAGGGGACTCCCGGTTTGAGCGTGATTTATT
>JAQYVU010000085.1 GCA_030145385.1 Desulfococcaceae bacterium | reverse complement strand
CATCCCATGTGTGCGGTTTTGGTCACACATGGTAAAAAAAATTAAAAGCCTTTAAATACAGGCTATGACACGGAGCTTCTAAAATAAAATCCTGAAATTATAGCCAAAATTTGTTACTTGAGCGAAGTGGATAACCATATAATAATATTTAAAAGAAATATGCATTGTATAAATTTATCAATCTATCAATAAACCAACTCTATGACCACAGTTTTTTTATTTAAGCGGCATATAAACCTTTATTATGCCTTGATTGACAGAACTTGAACAATAGGATAACTTACATAAAATAATTGTAAATAATAATCTGGTTTCGTAAATTTATTTTATTTCCTGAAAGTATAAAATTGTTTGAATGTTCAAACAAAATCGGTCTGCTTGCAGACTCACATGGAAATCTTGAATCAATAAAAAAGGGGATTGTCAGATTAAATGAATCCCACGCTCATCCATTCATCCATTTGGGGGATATATTTGATTCATTAAAAAATGAAAATTTATATGAAATATATAAAATAATAACCCAAAACAATTTTTTGACCGTAAAAGGAAACAATGATTTCCAGGTAGAAAACCGGCTGAATAATGGACATTCTTTTGATATTCCGGTGATAAAAAAAAATAAAATTATCTCTTTTTTAAAACACATGCCCATGCGCCTGACAGATGAGAAAATTTGTTTTACGCACTCGCTTCCTTTTAATTCAATCCGGTCTTTTTATGAACCCGTTGATACCGGAACAACAGAGCGTGCAAAACAATTGTTTACAGAAACATCGTATAAAATAATTTTTTGCGGCCATTCCCATTCCAGTGTTCTTTTTCGACTGAGGGCTGGGAATGTGACGCGAGAACCAATTCACCCGAACGAGATGATTTTGTTTAACCCTTCTGAACGATATATTGTGATTGTCGGATCTTCCGATAATGGTGAGTACGGTTTTTTTGACAAAGACCAAATGACTTACCAGAGGGGTTGCATTCAACTGTAAACTAAAAAAAAACAGATTGCAGAATAATTATACAGTCAAACAATTCTCAAGGCACTCGGCCATGTCAGAATCGAAAAAGTTTAAAAAATCCAAAACAAAAGCGCTTGGGATTTGCCTGGGCGCGTCAACTATTTCACTTGTCCAGATAGAGACAAATTATCCTGAACGTCCTGACCATGAAAGCCAGGCAAAAAAATCTCTTCGTGTTATTGAACATGCCACAATCTCCCATGCCGGAAATCCAAAACAAAAGATAGAATCAATTTTGTCGGCACTTGATTTAAACCAATTTGATAAAATTGCTGCCACAGGCCGCCGTTTCAGGCATCTGGTAAATTTTTCATCTGTTTCCGAGCCGGAGGCTGTTGAATACGCCTACCAGTTCATCAAAGATCCTGCGATTGAATCGCCGGCAATTGTCTCTGCCGGCGGTGAAACATTCATGACCTATGTTTTGAATGCAAACGGCCAGATATCCAATGTGCTGACGGGCAACAAGTGTGCTTCGGGGACTGGCGAATTTTTTAATCAGCAGCTGCGACGAATGAATGTATCCTTAGAGGAAGCACGGCGCTGGTCCTCTGTTGAAAAACCTTATGAAGTTTCTGGCCGCTGTTCTGTTTTTTGCAAATCAGATTGTACCCATGCAATCAATAAAGGAATCCCCAAGTCAAGGGTCACGGCAGGTTTATGCCGTATGATGTCCGGCAAAATTATGGAGTTGTTAAAAAAAGTTGAGAAAACAAACATTATGATTGTCGGGGGGACAACTAAAAATCAAATGATGCTTGACTATTTAAATCAGGAAATCCCCGGCTTGCAGGTTCCTGACGAAGCCCCTTATTTTGAAGCCCTGGGTGCGGCTTTATGGGCCCTGGATAATAAAGCGGCTGAGAATACTGGTATAACGGAATTTTTTAGCACCCATGTCAACTCATTTCAACCATTGGCCCGTTTGAAAGACTTTGAAGATCAGGTTATATTCAACTCCATGTCACAAGAACTCCCCAGCCCCGGCGATGTCTGTATCCTCGGGCTTGATGTCGGATCCACGACAACCAAAGCGGTTCTAATGCGCAGATCCGACAATTCAATTTTAGCATCCATTTATTTATTAACCGACGGAGATCCGGTCGGTGCTTCAAAAAAATGCTACCAGAGTATTTTAAAACAGATTCAGCAAACCATGGATCCTTGTAAATTATCAATAACCGGACTTGGCGTGTGCGGATCAGGTCGTCAAATAGCTGGCCTTCATGCGTTATCAGATGGTGTCATTAACGAGATTACGGCCCATGCAGCGGCAGCGGTCTATTTTGATCCGGAGGTGGACACCCTTTTTGAAATCGGCGGACAAGATGCCAAATATACATATATTACATCCGGCGTTCCTTCAGATTATGCAATGAATGAGGCCTGTTCAGCAGGAACCGGTTCGTTTCTTGAAGAAGCCGCTTTCGAAACAATGCATGTCAAGGTTGAAGATATCGCTGTAGCCGCATTAAAAGGAGATTATCCCCCGAATTTTAATGATCAGTGTGCCGCATTTATTTCCTCGGATATTAAAACGGCAATTCATGAAGGGATTGATTTTCATGATATTATCGCGGGCCTGGTATATTCGATCTGTATGAATTATATCAATCGCGTGAAAGGCAACCGTCCGGTGGGTGAAAAGATATTCATGCAGGGCGGTGTCTGTTATAATCAAGCCGTTCCATTAGCAATGGCTTCCTTAACAGGGAAAAAAATTATCGTGCCCCCTGAACCAGGATTAATGGGGGCTTTTGGCGCAGCGCTTGAAATAAAAAAACGAATAGACTTAGGGTTAATTGATCAAAAGGAATTTGACCTTCAACAACTTTCCCAACGAAATGTTGATTACGGAAAATCATTTATTTGTGAGGGGGGCCGGGAAAAATGTGACCGTCGCTGTGAAATCAATATGATCGAACTGGAAGGCAAAAAGTATCCTTTTGGCGGCGCCTGCAACAGATATTATAATATTCGATATAAACTCAAATATAACCTTAAGAACCTGGACCTGGTCAAAGCCAGGGAAAAATTAATTTTCAATAACCACGCATCCCTGGCAATAACGCAAAATAAAAAACCGTTTTCAAAAACCGTTGCTGTTAATAAAAGTTTTCTCGTCAACAGTCTGTATCCTTTTTACCAATCTTTTTTTAACCAAATGGGGTATGAAGTCGTCCTGCCGGAAAAACCATCAAAAGCGGGGATTGACCAGAGAAACGCGGCTTTCTGTTATCCGGCCGAACTCGCACATGGTTTTTTTCATACCATGTTAGAAAAAAAAATACCGCCTGATTTTATTTTCCTGCCGCATATTCAGTCGATCCCCATTGAAAACGGATCTTCAAGCGCACAGGCCTGTCCCTTTGTCCAGGGAGAGCCGTTTTATCTGAAAACCGCTTTTAAACCGTTGCTGGATAATCTCCACCGACAAGGGACCCGAGTATTGTCCCCTTTTATCAATATGGGAAGCGGTTTATCCGGTGCAAAAAAAGCCATAATTCCGATGGCAATGGAAATGGGAACCGGCCGTCAAAAAGCGATGGAATCATTTGACCAGGCTTTACAGGTCCAGCTTGAATGCAGCACAAAAATGAAATCCTTAGGCCGCCGGGTTTTAAAGGATCTGGAACTTGATCCGCAAAAAATTGCGATCGTTATTTTTGGCAGACCCTATAATGCGATGGTTGAAGAGGCGCACATGGGGATTCCCCATAAATTTGCATCAAGAGGCGTACAAATTATCCCGTTTGATTTTCTGCCGTTTGAAAATGAGAAATCAAAACGTCATATGTATTGGGGGATGGGGCAGATGATTCTCAAGGCCGCGCGGTTTGTCCAAAAACATCCCCAATTATTTGCCACTTACATCACCAACTTTTCATGCGGCCCGGACTCTTTTTTAATTACCTATTTCCGATCCATCATGGGCCGCAAGCCATCGCTGACACTGGAGCTTGACAGCCATACGGCGGATGCCGGACTTGAAACCCGGATCGAAGCATTTTTAGATATTATTCATGAATACCGGCAGATTCACAGTCAAACAAAATCCGTCAAACAATCGGAAAAATTTTTACCGGCCCGGCCATTTATGAAAAACGGGTTTCCGGCAATTCAAACATCATCCGGAAAAATTCTGCCAATGACTGATCCTAAAGTCACTCTTTTGATCCCTTCCATGGGACAACTTTCAACCCGGGCTCTTTCAACGGTATTTTCTAAAGCCGGTTATCATGTCGCACCGGTCGTTCCGGCAGATGAATCAACCTTAAAACTGGGGCGTGCCAATACGTCCTGTAAAGAGTGCCTGCCGTTGATTCTGACCACCGGTACATTGTTGAATTATGCGTACAATAAACCATCCGATGAAGTCCTGGTTTACTTTATGCCTTCGGCATCCGGTCCATGCCGTTTCGGTCAATATTCGGTTTTTATGGAAGACCTGATCAAGCGCCTGAAAATCCCGGATGTTGCCGTTTTTTCATTAACATCCGATAATACCTATGCATCTAAAGGGATGGGGTTTAGCAATAAAAAAGCATGGTGCGGAATTATCATTTCAGACATCATGGAAGATATTTACTCCCTGCTGCTTGTAAACGCTAAAGATACGGCCGCTGCCATATCATTATTCAATAATGCCTTTGATTCGATTTTAAATGTACTGGCAAAGGGGACCTTCAATGATTTGACACGGGAACTCGGGCATCAGATGAAGAAGTTTTCAGCGATCCCCGCTAAAAGACCTTATGAAAAAGTCCCGAAGATTTTATTAACCGGCGAAATCTTTGTACGCAGAGATTCTTTTTCACGTCAAAAGTTAAATGAGCAACTGGCTGAAATCGGTTTTGCAGTGGTCTGTTCCCCTGTTTCCGAATGGTTTCGGTATTCGGATTACCTGCTGGGTATTAACGGCTATTGGGCGTCAATGCCCATGCATAAAAAAATAGAATTTTTTTTACGGCAAATTTTCATGAATCGATATGAAAAACGACTGACATCAATTTTTTCAAACTCCGGAATACTCAATGCAAAGCCAGTGAATCTGCAGAAGATAATGAATTCCGCCGCGCCTTTTATTTCCGAACAACTCATGGGAGAAGCCGTATTAACCATCGGCAGTGCAATTTCCGAAGTGGCCACCGATGTTTGTGGGGTTATTGCGTTAGGCCCATTCGGATGCATGCCGAATCGATTATCCGAGGCGGTATTAAGCGAAACAATGACCCGTGAAGTAAAACTCAAAAATTCCGTTTCCGGGAATAAACTTGAAAAAATTCTTGAAACCATGGATGATTTACCTTTCCTGGCAATTGAAAGTGACGGATCTCCTTTTCCTCAACTCATTAATGCAAAACTTGAGGCTTTCTGCCAGCGGGCGGAGCGGCTGCACCAGCGGATGCTGAAATTTAAATAGTTATCGAACGAAAACCGCCAATTTTCCCAATTTCTGCGTTGGGCTTAAATTTTAATCCTCAAAATACTAAATGTATTCCTCCGGTTAAAATTTTCGCCCGCCTTGAACTTGAAAAAATTTTCAGGTTTTCGTTCAGGCACTAAATAGTACCAGAACATCGGTATTTTATTTCGCCAGCGAATCCGTATCGAAAAACAATGTCATTTATGCTAAAGTTTAATTTTCCCAATCCATATCAATCAGGTGTCGGATGTTTTCATGAAAACTGTTAAAATAAAAAAAGGATGGCAATTTAAAATTGCCGGGAAACCTTCACATCGAATTGAAAACCGCCCGGCAATAACGCATGTGGCATTTGTTCCCGATCAAATACCATTTGTGAAACCCCGCCTGATGGTACAGGTGGGAGATAAAGTTAAAATCGGATCCATTCTTTTTGAAGATAAAAAACGACCGGGTTTAAAATTTTTATCTCCGGGTTGCGGAAAAATATCTGACGTCACCTTTGGCCCGAGACGGGTTATACATGAAATTGTTATCGCGTTGGATAATGATGAGCGTTTTAAAACGTTCGAAATTCTCACCGAACCCGTTCTTGAGCAAATAGAACGCAAACTCCTTATTGATCGCCTGATGAACGGCGGCATGTGGCCCTTTGTCCGCCAGCTGCC
Source organism: Desulfococcaceae bacterium (assembly GCA_030145385.1). Lineage (GTDB taxonomy): Bacteria > Desulfobacterota > Desulfobacteria > Desulfobacterales > Desulfosalsimonadaceae > SURF-3. The sequence continues at coordinate 15,843 of JAQYVU010000085.1, read as the reverse complement.
GTTTCGCCAAATTGCAGATCCGGATTCCCTGCCCAATGCCGTGTGGGTTTCTCTTGGGTCGGCTGATCCTTTTCAGCCCAGCGCTCACATATATCTCAAGGGCCAGACTGATTTTTTTGAATTCGGAATAAAGGCCCTTCGCAGGCTGGCTGATACGGTTAATATCTGCCGGTATAATGAAACGCCGGTGAAAAGTGATTCAACTGCAAACTATGTGACCCACCGGTTATTCGGCAAATATCCGGCTTCGGATCCGGGAGTTGTGCTGTATCATACAAAAAAAAACGCGGCCGAAAACCGCGACTGGTACATTGACGGACAGGATGTTATTCAACTTGGAAAATTTCTTAAAACCGGTGCCTATCCGATAGACCGGATGGTTTCGTTTTCAGACGGATCTTTTGAAAACAGCTGTCATTTAAAAACCCGAATGGGCATTCGCTTGAAAGACCTGGCGCCAGGCATAATAAACGACCATCGCAAAAGATGGGTCGTGGGCGGTGTTTTATCCGGTTATACAAGCATCCGGGATGACTTTTTAGACCTGCACCAGACATCGGTAATGCTCATGGATGAGTCTCATGAAAGCGAGCTGTTCGGATTTGTCAGGCCCGGCTTCAAAAAACTGAGTAATTCACGCTCCGTTATATCCGCGTTTTCATCAGCGCCATTACCCATCAATTCGGATATGCATGGTGAGCAGCGGCCCTGTATAAATTGCGGATATTGCGCAAAAATCTGTCCGGTGGATATTATGCCCCAGTATACATTTAAAAGTATTTATGCGGATGAAATTGAAGAAGCACTGGCATGCGGGTTGCTGGATTGTGTGGAATGCGGTTTATGCTCGTTTGTCTGTCCTTCAAAGATAGAGCTGACGGATTTTCTCGTTGATGCCAAACACCGTTACCACAAGGAGATAAATCAGGGTGTTTAATCAGTTTGAAAAAAACCTGCGAAGGCTTTTTGAAAAAAACAGTATTCATTTCTCCGAAAACGGGAAGTTTTATAAATTCCGCCCGTTGTTTGAAGCTGTTGAAACCATATTCTTTACACCGGCAATTCCTGCCGGTTGTCCGCCGTTTGTAAGAGACGGCATTGATTTAAAACGCTTTATGAGCATTGTTCTTCTGGCATTGATGCCGCCGCTGTTTTTTGGGATTTACAATACCGGCTATCATTCTCTGGCAGCATCCGGCATTGAATTACATTTTCTTAATATTATTATCAGCGGCCTGTTGACGGTCATGCCTCTTATAATCGTTTCGTATGCTGCAGGATTTTTCTGGGAAATCCTGTTTGCCGTTATCCGCAAACATCCGATCAGTGAAGGGTTTCTGGTCACCGGCTTATTGTTTCCCATGACATTGCCGCCCACCGTTCCGCTTTGGCAGGTGGCAGTCGGTATTTCTTTCGGAGTCGTCATCGGAAAGGAAGTGTTCGGCGGGACCGGCCGCAACATATTCAACCCGGCTCTGACAGCACGCGCATTTCTGTTTTTTGCATATCCGGCCAAAATGTCCGGTGACCGGGTCTGGGTTGCGGTTTCCGATACCGCTTCAACCGCCATCAGTGCTGTAACCGGAGCCACGCCGCTGGCAGTTGCCGCACTTTCGCCATCATTTGATAATATCGAATCCATGCTGCAAAGTGCCGGTTTCACCCTTTCAACACTCTTTATTGGGCACTATCCGGGCAGTGTCGGCGGAACGTCGGCATTGTGCTGCCTGATGGGCGCACTGATCCTGATTATCACCGGCGTGGCCAGCTATCGCATCATTATCGGCGGGGTGGCCGGCCTGCTGCTCACCAGTTTTCTGCTCGGTATAGTCAGCACAGCACCTTTAAATCCCTGGATTGATATTAATCCGTTATACCATCTGGCTGCCGGCGGATTTGCGTTCGGAATTGTTTATATGGCAACCGATCCTGTATCCGGGCCGGGGACCAATACGTCTAAATGGTTTTACGGTTTTTTTATCGGAATGATGACAGTTTTGATCCGTATATTTAATCCGGCATACCCGGAAGGGGTCATGATGGCGATTTTATTCATGAATCTATTTGCCCCGCTGTTTGATTTTATCGAAATTCGTATGCATGTCAGTAAGAGAATTGTAAATGTCTGATAGAATTAAATCAATTGTCTTTGCATTTGCATTATGCATTGTGTGCAGTGTCCTGCTGACAACTGCATCCACCATGCTGCAGCCTTCTCAGGCAAAAAATATTCAAACGGATCGGAAAAAAAACATTTTAATGGCTATTTCATTAATCGACGCCAACCGGAAATATACAGCCGCTGAGATTGATCGCCTCTATAAAGAAAACATTTATAAATATTTTGTGGATCAAAACGGTACTATTATTGACCAAACCGCTACCCGGGATATGGCCAAAGACGAGCTTCTGCCTATTTACCTGGCAATGGATAAAAACAACAAAATCCGTTCATATATTATCCCTGTTGAATCCAGAGGGCTTTGGGGTAAAATTTACGGATATCTCGCATTACAAAATGATGGAACGACCATCGCCGGATTCACGGTCTACAAACATTCCGAAACTCCAGGCCTGGGCGGAGAGATTGAAACCCGGTGGTTTCAAAAAAACTTTGTAGGTAAAAAAATTGTCTCTCAAAACAATAACTTTGTATCCATTTCGATTGCAAAGGGAAGGGCATCAGACATTGTTCCATCTGAAAAATTACCCAACTATGTTGACGGGATCAGCGGTGCTACATTGACAGGACAATACTTAACCAAAGGACTGCAAAAAATTCTTTCTGAATATGAACCGGCTTCTGTCCGGTTTCGACAGAATGTTATCCAATGCCGAATGCAGACCGAATTGCCATGGTGCGACAATGAAAAACAAAAATAATGCATTAAGCGTCTTTTTGCGCCCGATCTGGAGTGAAAACCCCATCAACATCCAGATGCTCGGTATCTGTTCAGCCCTGGCAGTAACGGTTCAGCTGAAAACAGCCCTTGTGATGGCACTTTCCATGACGTTTGTTGTTTCATGTTCCAGTTTCATGATTTCCCTGCTCAGAAAACAGATACCGAAAAACATCCGCATCATTGTTGAGCTTTCGATAATATCGACTTTTGTAATTTTAACCGACGAATTTTTAAGAGCTTATTTTTATGACATCAGTAAGCAGCTTTCCGTATTTGTCGGCCTGATCATCACCAATTGCATTGTCATGGGCCGTGCGGAATCATTTGCACTATCCAATCCCCCGCATCTGTCCTTTATCGACGGTGTCGGAAACGGATTTGGTTATGGGTCGGTTTTACTGGCGGTCGCATTCATACGGGAATTACTCGGATCCGGTAAATGTTTTGGTATGCAGGTGGTGCCGGATTATTTTTATTCCATGGGATACGAAAATGCCGGATTCATGCTGCTGGCACCGGCTGCCTTTATTATCATCGGACTGCTGGTCTGGCTTCAGAAGTCATTAACAAAAGACAGAGATTTAAGCAGATGACAGAAAACCTGGTCGGCATATTTTTAAATTCCGTTTTCACCGGGAACATCCTTTTGGCATATTTTTTAGGGATGTGTTCTTTTGTTGCTGTTTCGAAAAATATCAACACAGCCATTGGACTTGGGTTTGCCGTTATTTTTGTATTAAGCGTTACCACGCCGTTAAACTGGCTGATATATCATTATCTGCTGGCTCCCGGGGCGCTTTACTGGATCGGCCTGCCGAATGTCAACTTAAGCTTTTTAAAATTTATCATGTTTATTGCGGTGATTGCCGCCATGGTGCAGGCCATTGAAATCATCATTGACCGGTTTTCAGCGGCTTTATATGCCGGCCTTGGCGTTTTTCTGCCTTTGATTGCCGTAAACTGCGCAATCTTAGGAACTTCGCTGTTCATGGTGGAGCGCAATCACACGTTTATGGAATCATTAATTTTCGGATTCGGGTCCGGTGTGGGCTGGATGATGGCAATTATTTCCATGGCCGCCATCCGCATCAAACTCCGATATGCGAATCCGCCGTATGGAATGGAAGGATACGCCCTGACAATGATTGTCACCGGGCTCATGGCCATGGCATTTATGCTGTTTTCAGGAATTTCATTTTGATTTTTTCACTAATCCATAAAAATAAAAAAAAACAATGCAACGCAAAGGTTAATACAGATATCAGCTGTTTTATAATGTTATCAAAGGTTATATTTAATTGATTTTTATTACCAGCATAACGGTTTTTACATCTGTCATCGGTCTTCTGGTGGGCATGCTGCTGTTTTTAGAAGCCCGGGTGGTCAAAAAGGGCGCCCGGAAAATTATCATCAACGCAGATGAGTCCAAAAGCATCAAGGCACCCACCGGAGCGACATTGCTGGCATCTTTATCAAGCAGTGATATCTTTTTACCGTCTGCCTGCGGCGGCGGTGGTTCGTGCGGACAATGCCGTTGTGAAATCCAGGAAGGCGGCGGTGATATTCTGCCCACTGAACTGCCGCATCTCTCGCGAATGGAAAAAAAGGAAAATATCCGGCTCGCTTGCCAGGTCAAAGTGCGCGAGGACATGAAAATTCAAATTCCTGCAGAAATTTTCAGCATTCGAAAATTCAACGCAACTGTCAAATCCAACCAGAATGTGTCGACATTTATCAAGGAGCTGGTGATAGAACTCGACCCAGGCGAAACCCTGGAATTCGAAGCAGGGGCGTATATTCAGATTGATATTCCAGAATATGAGGTGGTATTTACCAAATTTGATGTGGCTGACCGCTTTAAGGCTTCCTGGGAAAAATTCGACTTATGGCACCTGAAATCCCAATCCCGAGAACCCGTGTTTCGGGCGTATTCTCTGGCTAGTCCGCCGTATGAAAATACCTGCCTTCGATTTACTATCCGGATTGCCACACCGCCCCCGGGGATGCCGGATATTCCGCCCGGCGTGGGATCTTCGTACGTGTTTGGCCTGAAGCCGGGGGAACACATAACAATCAGCGGCCCGTATGGTGATTTTTTAGCCAAAGACACAGACCGTGAAATGTGTTTTATCGGCGGGGGCGCGGGCATGGCCCCTATGCGAAGCCATATTTTTCACCAGTTAAACACGCTTAAAACAACCCGGAAAATCACCTTCTGGTATGGTGCCCGCTCCAAACAGGAAGTGTTTTATGAAAAAGAATTCCGTGAACTGGAAAAAAATAATGACAACTTTACCTTCCACATTGCATTGTCCGATCCGCAGCCCGAAGACAACTGGAAAGGGCTGACCGGGTTTATTCACCAATGCCTGCTCGATAATTACTTAATCTCCCATCCGGATCCGGCGGAAATAGAATATTATCTTTGCGGCCCACCCCTCATGCTCACCGCAGTCCGTGAAACACTCGACAGCTTCGGCGTGGAACCGGAAATGATTGCGTATGATGATTTTGGATAAATACAAGTATTATCTGGCTTTGATTGCCTCTTGAAGCATCTGTTTCAAACCGGTCAGAGTGCCTTTCCACACCGCATCTTCTCCGGCCATTATCGCCACGATCACATCTTTTTCCACACTCACTTCCATGACCAGTTCTTCATCTCCGATTTTAAACACGGCTTCGCCCCAGCGCTCTGCCGGCATTCCGGTGGCTTCACAATCATAGTCGGTTCGGACTTCTGCGGTCATTCGAATATCGCTCATAAAATTTTCCTTTTCTTTACCGGTTATTTTTACCTGATTATTGTTTTCCCTAAGTTGAGCGTTTTTGATATCTTTTATGAAATACGATATATTATTATAAAACTGGTTTTCAGAAATATTTTCCGTCTTTCTGTCATTGCGAGGGAGGCACGACCGAAGCAATCCCCATCTCAATGCTGAGATTTATCATTGTGCAATGGCCCTGATAATTGTCAATTGCCTGAATCGGAAAATTAACCTGCGAATTTCTATATCATAATCTAATTTCATATCAGAGAATAAAATCATGAAAAATAAAATTAATCAACTGGCGGGAAAACTGGCACAGGGCAAAAAAAACGTGGTATTTACCGGCGCCGGAATTTCAACGGAAAGCGGCATATCCGACTACCGGAGCAAGGGCGGTCTCTGGGAACGGTTTAAACCGATATATTTTGACGAATTCATGTCCTCGAATTCCGCGCGCATTGAATACTGGCGACGCAAATGCGAACTCTATGAACAACTCGATAACGCTGCCCCCAATGCCGCTCATGAAGCGCTGGCGGATCTGTATCACAAAGGCCTGCTGGATCTGGTCATTACCCAAAATATTGACGGCCTGCACCAGAAATCCGGCCTTCCGGATGAGAAAGTCATTGAACTTCATGGCAACACCACCCGGGTCCGGTGCATGTCGTGCGATGCCATTGCGCCGTTAGACGACACCCTGGACCGGATTAAAAACGACGACCCAGCACCGAATTGTTCCTGCGGCGGGTATTTAAAACCGGATACGATTTCATTCGGCCAGTCATTGCGGGAAAATGATTTAAACCGGGCCATGACCGCATCCCAGAGCTGTGATGTGTTTTTAGCCATCGGCTCCACCCTGATTGTCCAGCCGGCTTCCCTGATGCCGGATATCGCCAGAAAGCAGGGCGCATTTCTGTCAATCATCAACCTTTCCGAAACCTCCTATGATAAGGTTTGCCACCTGTTGATCAAAGGCAAGGCCGGCGAAGTGCTGCCGCATGTGGTGCGACGGATTGAGAATATTTAAGTTCTGGATTCCATTTCCCACAGAAGCAGTCGGTTAATCGCCGGATAAGAAACCCGGCATACTTCATCGACGGTATTTGTTGCCACAGTTGCGCAAAGCGACCATCAATTAGCTTTTTATGGTTATGATGCTAAATTCAAAGGCTTGTGTTAGGAAAAATTTTGGTGTTAAATTTCAATTCGAGTGTCTAAATCAAAATTTTTAGTTCATGTTTTATATGCCGTCCTGTCCGCGAAGGCAGGCATTCAGAGCATATGGAGTTATACAAATTTGCTAAATTACAGCACATACAGAATTTACGAAAACACAGCCTAAAACATACAAAGACCGACGCAATCATACAAAAACTCATAAATTTGAGAACAGACATCAACCGAACACGCTGGAGTGAAAGTTATGACGACTGTCCAACGAACATTACTGGGAGCCGAAGTTTGTCACTGGCTCTCAGCTGCTGAAAGGTGTTTAAATGCATGCCTGACGTTTGATTCCATTCAGAGGATTTTGTACACTTTGTAAACAACTTCCCGGAACAAACACGGAACATTTTTGATCCCCAAAAGGCAGGTTTAAAGAATCCTGCGATATCACTCCTTTTCCGACAAGGTTACTCTATAATTTCCAAAACCGCTCTTTTTTTTGTCTTGGCTGACGCTGCGCTTAAGATCAATCGCATCGCTTGAGCTGTTTTGCCCATCTTTCCAATAACTTTTCCTAAATCTTCTTTGGCAACCTTTAATTCTAAAACAGAGGAGTGACTTCCTTGTATCTCTTCAACATTTACTTGTTTGGGATCGTCAACCAGTGCCTGGGCAATATACTTAATCAGCTCTTTCATCGTTCCTTCTCCTTTATTGTATCGGTTATCGAGAGACTGGAATAAAACCATAAATGCAACAGACGCATCCGGCGATTGCTTGTTAAGATCCATCCGCTTTTATACTTCACTTTATATTTAAGATAAAGATCTGTGTCCCATTAACGGCTGCTTTGCATTGAGGACAAGAAGAACAATATCAATATCTTAAAAAAAATTTCAGTTCTTCATATCCCCCTAAATAATATATTGGCAAACAAAAAAAGCCGGGCTGCCTTTTGCAGGCAGCCCGGCTATCTTTTGAAGACCCGTGGCTTTCCGTCTCCTGATCTCTCAGGGACTGGCTTTTTCATTAATGATTATAATGCAAAATAGGGAGAAACTCAATCAGTCATAAGTATATTTTTTTAAAAAAAAGCCTCATAAGCGACATAAGCTGACTCATACTTTAGACCTAAACCACTGCCTGCCGGTTGGTTCAAATCAAATTACAAGAATTCCGGCCGGACCAAGTCAACTGACTAATAACAAGAGAAAAAAACACCGCAAAAAGCCCCTCAGGATAACGTGAAAACAGGTAGACGGCGGAAGGTTGAAGACTGAAGGGCGAGCGGAATAGGGCAGTTTTATTCTGGATTCCCGCTTCGCGAGAATGACGGGCGGAGAAACTCCTCGCGGGAATGGTTGAATGAGTAATCGAAGATATGGATTCCCACGGGGGATAGCGGGGACGATTGAAAAAAGCCCTTCAAACCGTTTAAACCCGCCTTTTTGGCACCAAAAAAGCGGGTTTAAAAAATCTTGCCGATATCACGCCATCCGGTCACATGAAAATCTTCCCGGACATAACTGCTGTCTCCGCCATAAATAACCATACGATTCCCGATATCGCCGGATAGTTTTGAAAAAAAGCGAAGACCCTTAAAAAAGTCAGGCGCGATTGTCTGGGCGGACTTAACTTCAACCGCATCTGTTTTTTGTCCGTGATCGCAGATAAGGTCAACCTCATTTCCGGTATTGTCTCTGAAAAAAAACAGATTATCTGTTTGACCATTATTGAATCGGTTTTTTAAAAATTCAGATACAACAAAATTTTCGAAAAGCGAACCCCGGAGAGGATGCGTGTTCATCTGTTTTTCATCGTTGATATTAAGTAGAAATGACGCAAGGCCAGTATCTAAAAAATAAAGCTTGGGAGATTTGATGAGCCGTTTATTAAAATTTTTATAAAATGGGCGCAGCAATTTTATGATGTAACTGGCCTCAAGCACCGAGATCCAGCTTTTAATTGTTGCGTGATTTACCCCGCAGTCATTGCCCAGACTGGAAAGATTGAGTATCTGGCCCGTTCTTCCGGCACAAAGTTTTAGAAAAATTTCAAATTTGGACAGATCTTTAATATTGATAAGCAGACGGAGATCACGCTCTACGTATGTGTTTACATAAAACTGCATGGCTTCGCCCGGATTCAGTTTTTTATCAAATATTCTCGGATAAAACCCGGTATACAGAACATGATCCAGAAGGATGCTGTCGCATTCCGCGCCATACGCTTCGGCCAGCGTTAATGGCAGCAGTCGGACAAGGGCAGTGCGCCCAGCCAGGGATTGGGAAATATTTTCGAGCAATTCAAACTGCTGGCTTCCGGTGAGTATAAAAAACCCCTCTGTCTGAGTTTCATCCACAATGGATTGTATATACGACAAGAGATCAGGCACCCTCTGGATTTCATCTATGACAGCACCTTTTGGAAAACGGGCTAAAAAACCCTTTGGATCATTTTTAGCAAACTGTCTGTCATCTAAGTTTTCAAGAGAAACATAGGCTTTTTCAGGAAAAAGCATTTTGCACAAGGTGGTCTTTCCGGATTGTCTGGGGCCTGTAATCATGACAACCGGATACTGATTGGCATACTGAAGTGTTTTGGCTGAAATTTCTCTTTGAATCATGATAGGTTCTCCGTCTGGCTTTTATCTGTCTGGTTTGTATCCGTCTGGTTTGTATCAGGAGGCTTTCGCCTGCAGTATCCCAAAAGTATTTGCACGATTCAAGATTTTTTTACAAATTGATACTTTAATTACCAATTTGTAAAAAACTTTTTCGCAACAACTTTCTTAAACCGTTGTTTTTTTTTGGGGCAGCAGGGCGTTAAGATGATCAACTGCTATCCTTTTTCAAGAGCATCTGGATAAGTATTCAGGCGCAGTGCTTCAAATAAAGCGATAATCCCTCTGATTTTTTTAGATAAAATGATCCAGAGAACGCAGTTCATTTTTGTCCCGGCACCCGATGATCAGTTCCATTTGAGTGACACTGCTGACAGCACCAGAAAACTGCTGTTTGACCTGACAGACTTAGGTGCAAATCAGGATAGTTATTTCAAAACGCGATAATTTTCTTGTGGATATCTAATCCGATGTTGTACAACATCTCCATAATAAACCTCCTTGTGGTAAAGATTCCGGATGGCAATGTCAGTCCGGCTGCTATTAATAAGCTATCTGCCATTTGGAGGTTTTATCGTCTATGTCTTCTCGACGAATGTTTAACATGGATGTTTCCGGAACTGCCGGAAACATGTATAAAACATAAAACTGCATATAAAATATAAATGGTGTTTGTAATGACTGAAAATGTAAACTGGTTTCCAAAACATATGAAAGATTCTGAAGATCTTTTAAAAAAGAACTTGAAAGCAGTGGATATTGTTTTCGAGGTTTTGGATGCAAGGGCTCCCTTATCCAGTAAAGATATGAATATTGATAGAATCATCGGGCAAAAAGCAAAAATAGTCATTTTGAATAAATGCGACCTTAGCAGTGATTATGGCAACAAACGTTGGGTTTCCTTTTTTAACAAAGGGGCTACCGAGGTTGCGTTGGTAAGTGCTGCTAACGGTGATGGCTTAAAAAATATTTCAGATTTAGCCCGTAAGGTAATTATCAAGGCTGGAATCAAAAATAAATCCATACGCGCCATGGTGGTCGGTATACCCAATGTGGGAAAATCTACTTTGATAAATTGCATCGCCGGGAAAAAAAAGGCCAAGGCTGCTAATAAGCCGGGCGTTACACGTTATAAACAGTGGATAGAGGCAAAATCACAATTTGAACTTCTGGATACGCCTGGAATTTTGCGCCCCAGAGAAGATAAGGAAACTGTTTTAAATCTCGCCTTTATCGGAACCATCAATGATGATGTTCTGGATGTGGGGACACTTGCATCTGGCCTTATAGAAAAACTGGTTGAAATTATCCCGGAAGAATTATGTGCCAGATTTAAAATTGATATTAAAGATAAAACACCCCTTGAAATTCTGGAAAATATTGCAGCCAAAAGGGGCTGCCTGTTGAAGGCTGGTATTGTCGATTATATGCGAGTGTCCAATATCGTTTTGAGTGAATTCAGAAAAGGGAAACTGGGTAAAATTACCTTGGAATATCCAGGCTGTTAATGGGGTTGTTAATGGAAACGAAGAAACCTGTGATCCTGCAACGGGGATCAGTTAAGCTCGTCTGCAACGATGGAGAGCCAAGCAGGATAAACAACATTTTAATTTGAATACGGATGATTAAACCAAAACATGATCGAACAATCAAATGATAACAAAGAAAAGAAGACAGCGGTCTTGTTTTCAGTTCAAACTCATGGCGTTTCCGCTGAAGAGAACGATTCGTCTCTCCTCGAACTCAGACGTCTGGTTAAAACCATGGGCCTCAACGTCGTTGCAATGCTAACGCAGCGCCGCCCAAAACCTGATAAGGGAACCATATTGGGTGCAGGTAAATTAAAAGAACTTGCCGACTATACCGGCGGCACGGGGATTGTTGAAGGATTTAGCCGGAAATCACCTGATAAAATCAACGACGACGAAACCTGCGACGACATGGACGAAGATTATCCAGTCGGCAGTCTCTTCGGCTCAGATGAAGAGAGTTCAAGCGATGACCCAATGGCAAAAAACAGCGTGCAAGCCAATGTTGTCGTCTATGATGGTGAAATTTCCACTAAGCAGTTGAAAAACCTTGAACAAGCCACCGGCGTCGAAGTTTTGGACCGAACCGGTGTGATCCTCGAGATATTCAGCCGTCATGCAAAAAGCCGGGAGGCCCTCATTCAGGTTGAGATTGCCAAACTGGCTTATTTGGCGCCAAGGCTGAGGGCCTCTCATATTGGCGGTGATCGTCAAGGCGGTACTCTTAGATCTAAAGGCTCAGGAGAGTCTTCTCACGAACTCGACAAGCGTCGCATTCGAGACCGCATATCCGAACTAAAGTTACGCCTTGTCGGCATTCGCAACGAGCAAAACAGACGGCGCAGCCGCAGGCGAGAAAATCTCCAGGTCTCTCTGGTCGGTTATACCAATGCCGGAAAGTCGTCGCTGATGCGAAAACTGACCGGCAGCGATGTATTGGTGCAGGATAAATTATTTGCAACCCTTGATACCCGTGTGAAATCTTTGCAGCCAGAGGCTTTTCCTTTGGTACTCGTCTCTGATACCGTTGGATTTATAAAGAAATTACCTCACGATTTAGTTGCATCTTTCCAGTCTACGCTTGATGAGGCGCTTGCCGCTTCGTTACTTTTGTTTATAGTCGATGTCTCTGATCCGGCTTTTCGGTCTCAATTGGTTGTGACGCAATCGGTCTTAAAAGAGATCGGTGGTGAAGAAATTCCAAGGCGGCTAGTCCTGAACAAAATTGACAAACTCAAAACCGGGGAGTTGGATGCGCTGCACCGTGAATTTCCCGATGGAATCTTCATCTCTGCGCATAACTCCGAGGATGTCGCATTTCTGCGAAAGAAAATTCTTGAGTATTTCGAATCAAATATGACCGAAACGACGATGGTGATACCGTATGACAAAGGACACCTTTTAGGCCAGTTAAGAACCAAAGCCGGCATCATAAATGAATCCTATGACGAAACAGGAACAGAAGTAACATTTAAGACTTTCCCGGAAACTTTAACCTGGTTACAAAAAAAGATGGACTTAAATTGATGGCTTCGTAAAAAGCCCCATCTACTGCGTTGTAGCGGTTTTCCAGCTCCTTAATATACTACATGTATTATTTTGGATCTAAAAAACCGCTACGCCTTGTATATGGAACTTTTAACTTAGCCATCCGGATACTTTTTACGAGACTATCTAAATTGAGTATTTTAAATTTATAGCAACCTCGACAATCGCACAAATTAGGTTATAGAAAGGCGTTTTTGAAGTGAACAAACTGATTATTACACATCCGGGCTCAGCACATTTTGATGATTTTTTTGCCATATCCCTTGTATTAGCCGTCAATGATGACGTCACTTATACGATAGAACGCCGACACCCCACCGAAGCGGAACTGGCAAATCCCGAAATCTGGGTGATTGATGTGGGCATGAAGCTTGAGCCTGACTTGAAAAATTTTGATCATCATCAAAGTACGGACACCCCCGCAAGCTTTATGCTGGTTGCTGACTATTTAGGCCTTACGGCCACACTCAGCATTACCCCCTGGTGGGAATTCAAGGATAAATTTGATCGTTTCGGCCCCTTTCAAATCGCTGATGAGCTGGGTATTGAAGACCTTCTGCCCTTTATCAACCCGATTGAAGTCTGGTTTCTTGAACTGTTTGAACAAAATCCCGGTGAGATTTACCCCCTGATGCGCTCATTCGGACAAAATGTAATTAAGGATGCCAGGATCCTTTCTTCACAGTTTGAATTCTGGGCAAATTCCGAACGCTGTATCGTAAAAAACAAAACCGTACTGATTGGCCTGACAAATGATTCAACCGGTGTCCAACGATACAGCAGCCGGATGGATCCGCCGGCTGAAATTTCGGTTTCCTATGACGGCCGTGGGGAAGGCTGGCGGCTGTCAAGGCTAAACAAGGCTGTGGGCGTGGATTTTTCTAAACTGGAAGGCGATGAGAAGATAAAATTTGCTCACAAAACAGGATTTATTGCCAAGACAAAACATAGAATACCCGTAAACGAGGTTATGGAACTGGTTGAAAAGGCTATCGCCGATTAACAGGCTGTTAAAAACCTATTTCGCTTGTCAATACGGCGTTAAAATTCAACTCAAAATGCTCATTTATGCATATAAATTCCGCTTTTTCGTTGAATCTTGCCTTGTCTTGACTACGCTCATGACGTTGAGGGACAAGGAGGGCAGGTTCTTGATTCTTGATTTTAAAGTATTAAAATGGGGTCAGATTCTGCATTCCTACAATATAAATAATTTACAATTCAGGACGTGACACCGATTATCCTTATTAAACGGCAACAATATATACTATAATTTTAGAGGCAAACATGATCTGGAATAAGGGAACGCTTATTGAGACATCCGTTAATTACTGGAAGTCATGTACACTTCATACCGGTGTTAAGCTGGATATTTTTACAATTATCGGAACCGGCAATAAATCTTCAGAAGAGATCGCAGCAAAGATCAATGGCGATTCGCGCGGGGTTTCCACATTGTTAAATGCCCTGACTGCAATGGAACTGCTCAATAAAACGGAGGGCAGATTTACCAACACGGATTTTTCAAAACAATTTCTTTCAAAAGAATCTCCGGATTATACAGGATATATTATTATGCATCATCATCACCTGGTGCCGTCCTGGGCTGAAATGCCTGCGTCTGTATTAAGCGGAAATCCAAATCGCACCAGTGCGTCCGACACGGATAATGAGAGGGAACGGGAAAGCTTTTTGATGGGGATGTACAACATGGCCAGTGGTATCGCCCCCATGTATTCTAAAATTATTGACTTTAGAGATTGCACTCACCTGCTTGACCTGGGTGGCGGGCCGGGGACATACGCCATTCATTTCTGCCTGAATAACCCGGAATTAAAGGCAACGGTCTTTGATCTGCCCACTACCCGAAAGTTTGCTGAAAAAACCATTGCCTCGTTTGATCTTTCAGAAAGAATTCGATTTAAACAAGGAAGTTACCTGGATGAACATACGGGTCTTGAACAGGAATATGATGCAATATGGCTTTCTCATATTCTGCACGGTGAAGGACCCAAAGCCGCAGAATCGATTGTTGCAAAAGCCGTTCATGCACTGAAACCGGGCGGAAAGATTCTGATTCATGAGTTTATACTTGATAACACAATGGACGGCCCTTTGTTTCCGGCGCTGTTTGCCCTGAACATGCTGCTTGGAACCGACAGCGGACAGGCTTATTCAGAAGAACAATTAAGGAAAATGTTCGAAAAATGCGGCATTTCGAATATCGAAAGGCTTGATGTCAACTCCCCAAATGGTGCCGGTATTATGATTGGGGTTAAGCCGTGAGAATAAATCTTAAATTAAGCGATTGATGATATTCGCGCATCTAATGCGTCAGATGCCACCGCATAGTCCATCAAAAGAATTGGGTATTGAGATACCTGCTTCATTCGGGCTATTAGCAGCTTCTGCCAACAGCATACGTTACTTTATATGCTTCGGAGAATAAATGGGGAGATGACTTTTTAAAAAATCATCTCCCGGTATTTTAATTATTATTTGCCCTCAGCTAATGTTGACCCCGGTCCTGCTAAGGGTCTAAACGTTTTTTTTGATGATCCGCAAAAGGGACATTCCCAATCATCCGGAAGATCTTTAAAAGCTGTCCCCGGGGGGGTATTTGTCTTTGGTTCGCCTTTGTCAGGATCATAAACATATCCGCAATTATGAACTTGACATTGATACATATCTTTTGGTTCAGCCATTTTCACTCTCCTTTTCTAAGTTGATTAATTCATAAATAAACCACCCAAACGGGCTAAGTTGCAACCCGACTCATAGATGACATGAACCGTCTCATGTGCCATAGATGAAAGTATGAAAAACAACTGCCACGAAAAAAGAAAAGGAAAGGAAAGGAAAGGAAAGGAAAAGGAAAAAGAGGCGACTCATGAAATCGATTATAGACAGATTCTCAAACTTGGTCAAGGAAACGGTTTCCCCTCATCCGGTGACGATCTGGGGCCAGATAATATATTAGCTTAACCTGAACTTTTTATTTAGAAAATCATTAAACGTTAAACGTTGGGCTGAAGAAAAAAATTCAAGTGACAAACTCTGCTAAAGTGTATAAAAAAATAATTTCTGATAAAAACAAAATATGGTTATCCACTTCGCTCAAGTAACAAATTTTGGCTATAATTTCAGGTTTTTATTTTAGAAGCTCCGTGTCATAGCCTGTATTTAAAGGCTTTTAATTTTTTTTACCATGTGTGACCAAAACCGCACACATGGGATGCTATAATGGCCTCAAATAACAATTCAAAGGAGGCCAATAATGAAACAGTTTATTA
>JAQYVU010000084.1 GCA_030145385.1 Desulfococcaceae bacterium | reverse complement strand
CTCAGGGTGATGAGGCAATCGGCCAGGGTCTGTCCCATTTTTCCGGAAGGCCTGTAAAAACCTCTTAACGCCAGTGCGTAGGCAATTGTTTTAAATGACCGGATGGCGACCCGGGCTTTTTGTGCTCTGGTAAGATCCTGCATATGGATGGTTTCCTTATATATTGTTTTTTTTATAGTGAATCCAAAAGGCTGCGAATTGTTTTGGCCAGTTCAATGTTGGATATCGGTTTCGTTAAAAGGGCTGAAATCCCCATATGTTTTGCTTTTTCCTTTGAAATCAGATCACTGTAACCGGAACAGAGGATTACCGGAGTCGTTGGTTTCAGATCCATCACCGCCCGGGCCAGCGCATCCCCGGTCATCCCGGGCATCGTCATATCCGTGATGACCAGATCAAAAGATTCCGGATTTTTTTTATAAAGCGCCAGCGCTTCCGTGCTGCTTGTTTTTGCTTCGACAATATACCCTAACCGTTCCAGCATCTGCTTGATCATTCGGGCAATGGGTTTTTCGTCATCCACCACAAGAATCCGCTCATTGCCGTGCTCAATTTTTATTTCAACATCATGCTCAATTTCTGTTTTTTGTTCAAGAATCGGAAAATAAACATCAAACTTTGTTCCCTGATCAGGCGTGCTTTCAACCTTGATCTGTCCGCCACAGCCTTGAACGATTCCCTGGACCACGGACAATCCCAGGCCGGTTCCTTTGCTCTTTTCCTTGGTTGTATAGTAGGGGTCAAAAATCCGGTCAATGATTTGCGGATCAATTCCGGAGCCCGTATCTTTG
Source organism: Desulfococcaceae bacterium (assembly GCA_030145385.1). Classification (GTDB taxonomy): domain Bacteria; phylum Desulfobacterota; class Desulfobacteria; order Desulfobacterales; family Desulfosalsimonadaceae; genus SURF-3. The sequence continues at coordinate 21,602 of JAQYVU010000084.1, read as the reverse complement.
ATTGTCAATCGGATGAATTGAGCGAAAGGCCGTTGAAAAGATTCAGCGCCAGCTTTTTGACCAATGCGTTTTTCTTCTAAAGAAATAGTCAGCATACCGCCTTTTTCACCCATTGCATGCCAGGCATTGGTACACAAGTTCATGATTACCTGGTGAATTTGAATGGGGTCGGCCATTATGGTTGCATTGCTTTTGATGTCCTGTTTAATGGTAATGGTTGCGGGCAGAGAAGACCGTAAAAGCTGCAATGCTTCTTTGACTATAAGTTTTATTTTAACCGGTTTGTTTTCAGGATCCGATTGCCGGGCAAATGTCAGAATCTGCTGAACAAGCTCTTTGGCGCGCTGGCCGGCAACAAGGACTTCCCTGATGTTCTTTTGTTGCCGGCTTTCAGTTTCCGCATCATCTAAGGCAAGTTCGGAAAATCCGATGATTGATGATAGAATATTATTGAAATCATGAGCAATACCACCGGCAAGTGTTCCAATGGCCTCCATTTTCTGGGCCTGGCGGAGCCGGGATTGCAGTTTTTTCAAGTCAGAAATATCGGCTATAAACCCTTCCAGCGTCAGGATTTTTTGATTTTCATCCAAGACACCAACACCGCGTTCCATTACCCATTTTTGTTCACCCGATTTAGTAATGATTCGATATTCCACGTCAAAATGTTCTTTTTTCGTCAATGCGTCCTGGACCTGCTTCCAGACTGTTTTCCGGTCATCCGGATGAACCAGTTCTCCATATGCAACAACCTGATTATTTAAAATATCAGAAGGAAGGAACCCGGTCAGCTGCCGGCATCCGTCACTGGTGAATTCCATGGTCCATTCCGGCGTATTCCGGCAGCGATATGCCATGCCCTGCAAATTGCCCATCAATGTGGATAATTCTCTTTTGGATTTGAGTAAAGCATCTTCCGTCTTTTTGCGGTCGGTAATTTCTCTGGTAAGGGTTTTATTGGTTTGCGTCAGATCTTTTGTGCGGTCTTTGACCGTCTGTTCCATTTGAAGGGTTTGGGTTATTGACCGGTGAATAAAAAATAAAACAACCAGAAAAAAACTCCCGCCGAAAAACCATATCAACAACCGTTTATGAAGCGGGATCTTGAGCGGGAATTGTTTCCAGTCCAACCCCATCATCCACCGGGCATCATTGACATTGACCGGCTGTTCAAAAGCATTCGGCGACAGGGTGTCCGGCCCCGCAAGAACCTTTCCAGTGCCGTCTGCCAGTCGGAATATGATTTGACTGATGTTCGTTCCGGTTAAGGCTTCGCTGACCAGCACGGGAATATCATAAACCCCGATTGCCAGTCCCAGGAACCGGTCATCTGCGAAAATCGGTGCCCGAACCACAATCCCATTCCCTCCCTGGCGCAGTTCATAAGGTCCTTGAATGGTGAGGCGTTTCTCTTCTATGGTCTTGCGCACAAAGTGACCCCGTTGTGGATCTTCGATCAGGCATAATGGTTCAGTGATCGTAATTTCATTTCCTTTTTGGGGGTATGTATATTTTACAACGGTTTTTGAGTCTGCATACTGGAGGGCGCGGATGGGGGGATTGACTTTCAGGAACTGCTTTGCAAACCGGTTGAATTCTTTATATGTTGTATCCGGATGAATGCCAAACAGGGAGACAAGTGCTTGAATGGCATTGATGCGGATTTTTATGCTGTTTTCCAAACGAGATTGGCACAATCGGGTCATGGATTGCAGTTCTGCCGCTTTTTCAGCCTGCCACAGTTTGGTATGCCAGTAGTCGAGGCATATTACCGTGGTCAGCCCTAAGATAAAAATAAAAATTAACATCAACACTGCTTTTTTCATCAAACCACCTTTGTATTATTGAATATGTTCAAAAATACATTGGATATCCGTTAAAACCTGTTGATTGTATCCAAATAATTTATCAAATAAATCGGGATTTTGTGAGTTTTAAAGGGGCGATATTGCAACCCCTTGCGGGTTGTCGGTTTTTTTGCTCAAAATCTCCGCCTGTGTTAATTGTAACGGCAATAATTCAGAAATGTTCATAACGGTCTAATTTGTTAGCAGATATAATATAAGATGACAAGAGCTTAAAAGAAGGCTGAAAAAGGACGTGTTTTAATGGACATCGGATGAATGCGGTTTTCTTAAGATTGTTTTTCAAAAAATGGCAGAGGTAACGGTCAAAAATAAAAACCACGTACTCGCGGCATTGATTCTGCAACCCGCCTATAATAGATTACTTTTCTTCCGTTGTGTCGGGTTTTTGATAAAACTCCGGATAGTGTTTCTCGTAACATTCCGGGCATAGACCGTGGCTGAGCATCACATCCGTGTGCTCGGTAATATATTTGTCCAGCCGTTGCCAGACTTCCTGGTCATCTCTTATTTTATGACAGTGCATGCAAATGGGCAAAATCCCCTGCAGCAGCTTGACATGGGCGATGGATTCTTCAAGGGCCTTGACCCGGCTGTCAAGTTCGGACTTCAGACGCGCAACCCGTTCCCCCACTTTAATGCGGGCCTGGAGTTCATCTTTGTCAAAGCTTTTGATAATAAAATCATCAGCCCCGGCGTCCAGGGCGGTCACCAGGTCTTTTTTGTCTTCAAGAGAAGTAAAAATGATAATATAAAACAGATTGCCGTGCGCAAGCTCTCTCACTTTGCGGCAGACATCCACGCCGTCCATTTTCGGCATCAGCCAGTCAAGAATCACCAGCCGGGGCGCATCCAGGTTCTTAAGCACTTCCCAGGCTTCCTTGCCGTCTGAAACCGGAACCACATCATAGCCCCAGTTTGTCAAATATGTTTCCAGCAGCCGGCGGATGGTCAGTCCGTCATCTGCAATTAATACTCTCATCGCAACCTTTCTAAGTGCTCATAGCGATTAACAGGAACAAAATAACTATTATAATGAATATAAAATAACAATGAATATTTGCCGTTCAAGGGATGCGTTATTTTCGCGCTGCAAAAATATCAGCTTCGGGAACGTGTTTTTTATGGCGGATCATTGGTTTTTTTGCGAAGCCATCAAATTTAAAACTATATAGATTTTATTGTCATTTAGTCAAAATAGGTGTATTTAAATAATTTATCAGAATTGGGACAAAAAGAAGAAATTCTATATAATAAAGAATGTTAGGTGATATGTTTTGCGAGGAGGAATTGTATGGCAATGTCAGTTTCCGAGCAATTAGCTTATTCTACTGTGCGGATTGAATGTGAAGCATTAAACGGTCAGCTGAGTTCTGGATCTGGATATTTCTTTAAATTTAAAAATGATGCTCAAACAAATCAAAACATTCCTGTAGTTATAACAAATAAGCATGTAATAGATGGATCGAAAAAAGGAAAGCTAATTTTCACTGTTGGCGTTAATGGGAAACCTTTAGATACACAGCATTTCGAATTGTATATAGATAATTTTGAAACATTTTGGAGGAAGCATCCCGATAGTGATGTTGATTTGTGTGCAATGCCAATCGCACCTTTTTTAAAAGCAGCAGCGGCTCAAGGAAAAAATCTGTTTTATATTCCTCTGGATCTTTCTTTGATACCTAATGATGATAAACTTTCAACTCTTTCAGGCTTAGAAGAAATCATTATGGTGGGATATCCAAATGGAATTTGGGACAGTGTTAATAACAAGCCAATATATCGAAAGGGAGTAACAGCAACACATCCTTGCTTTGATTACAATGGCAAACAAGAATTTATGATTGATGCCGCTTGTTTTCCGGGCTCTAGTGGCTCGCCTGTTTTCATATTAAATGAGGGCGGTTATCGTGATAAAAATGGTAATACTTATTTAGGAGCAACGCGCCTTCTTTTCATGGGGACTCTGTACGCTGGCCCTCAACATACAGCTACTGGAGAAGTTCGGATCGTAAATGTGCCAACTGCTCAAAAACCTATCGCTATTTCTTCGATTCCTAATAACCTTGGTTTGGTTATAAAATCTTCACGAGTCTATGAATTGGAAGCATTATTTTAAAGAACATCATTACACCAACATTTTCTTCCAGCGGATCGCAAAAAGCCGCGCCCGCTGAAGAGCGGCGTTCTCTTACCGATGATAAATCGTTTTGCATAACTCTAAACGTTATACAAAGGTAGAGTTATGGGTTATCTAATTCTAATCATAATTTCTTTCATTTTTGCCGGACTCCTTTATTTGATTGCTGAAAAAAGGGGCTCAGATAAAGTATTCTGGGCGATTATGGGATTTTTATTTGGTCCTTTTGCCATACCGTTTGTATTTTTTGCAAAACGAGTTGACGCAAAGGATTTGGAATAAATAATAAGTATTTTAAAGAAAACAGATTGAAGCTTATTGAAAAAAAATTTAAAAATAGAATTTCTTCTAAAAAAGCTAATTAATTAATAACATCTTTAAATTGTTCATTTTCTTTGACGCCCAAAGAAAACGAACCAAAAGAAAAGGCGCCCTGCAACTTGGCCTTCGGCTTCCCTCGTGAAAAATTTTCTGCAGCGGGATCAAAAACTCGCTACACTAATTCAACTGCCTGAATTTTTATTTTATTCAAAAATTTTTTACCTGCAGGCTATCCTGCTCCGACCCCGCTCAAACAGTTTGCTCCCTTTTTCCGCAGAAAATATTTCACTCGGCTGCGTTGCAATGGGATTCCGGTCCAGTGGCATGATATTGATGACTTGAAACAACCAAGATATATTTTTTGTTTTTAATATAATGATTTTGCAACTCCTTGGGGTTTTCACTCCCATTGCAACACGTCCGAGAGGCACTGGTTTTCATGGAAAAAGGGAGCAAACTGTCTGAGCGATGGTAGGGTAAGATTTCTTGAGAGCTAAAAAGTGCAGATTGAAGTTAAAAAATCCGGGCTGTTAAATTATCTAGCGAGTTTTTGATCCCGCCATGAAAACCGGTGGATCGAGGGTAAAGTGTTGCAGGGCGGGTTTCTTTTGCTACTTTTCTTTGCCCGCCAAAGAAAAGTAGATAACAGTCTGAAGATAAAGAAAATTAATACACATCGAATCAACTCTGATGACTTTTTGATCGGTCATATTATTTCTTTCTGTTTTTTCCATAGTTTGATATAAATTATCTCCTGTGATTAAATATACTTAACATAATTTTGGGTTCATGAAAAGACTGAGGCCGCTCACCCCCTGAAAAAAGCATAAACAAGGACATCCAGCCATGATCCGAAATCGAATGATCCAATTTAAAAACCGTCTGTTTCGAATAAATGACGAAGAACCCCTGAGCAAGCTTTCCCTGTGCGTAATCATTGCACTGGACCTGTTTATTCTGTTTGTTGTTTTCAGGGGACTGAGTGACCATACAAGACAGTTAACGTCGCCGGCAGAATATGTTCCCTATGAATGCCGGGAAGTTTTCATACATCACACCTGGACACAGGCAAGTAGAATATCAAAACTTCAAAACCTGGTGCTTTCTGATTATAACAATTATTCATACCAGTACACCAGCCGATTTGAGCCTTCTCGACTACAGAAAATGCACCCGGTTTGCCGGGACTTTTTTGCTAAAATTCATGCGGTTGCCGGCGATAAAAAAATCCTGGAATTGTTTAAAAACCGTGGGCGGCTGGTGGAGAAGAAAAATCAATTCACCTCCGGCTTTAAACAGTCAAAAGATGTTTATGATACATCTCTTTTGGAAAATATCGCGGAAAAAGACATGGATGAAAATAATTTGCCGTCCATTTCAAGTTCAATGAAAAACAAAGGGCGGCAGATTGAAAATCTCAATTCGCAGATTTTAAACATTGAAAAGGCGCTGAATGCTCGGGATAAAATAAAAGATCTGTGGGCGTTTATTCAAACCAATGATTCCGGTCGCAGGGGTCTGCTTGTCAAGGACCTGAAAAAATTTGAATTCCGGTATCCGTTTAAGGAATTACTCTGGCAACTGCTGTTTCTTCTTCCGTTATTTATCGTATTCTATTTCTGGAATGTCAGAAGTGTTTCCAAAGACGCAAAACTTCAAATCCTGATTTCAGCGCACTTAATTGTCATATCCGCAATTCCCATATTTATTAAAACTCTGGAAGTGGTGCTGGATCTTATCCCCAGGCATTTTTTTAAAAAGTTCTTTGAAATTTTAAAGGCCCTGCACATCATTGCAATCTGGCATTATATTGTGATCATAGGTTCAATAGGCTTTGCATTGATCGCGATTTACATTATTCAGAACAAGATTTTCAATAAGCGCCGGCTCCAGTTAAAGAGACTGACAAAAGGGCAGTGTTATCATTGCGGAAAAAAACTTCCACCCAATGCCGATTCCTGTCCGTTTTGCGGGGCGGACCAGCATAGAAACTGCCCGTCCTGCGATCACCGTACCTTTATCGCAGGTGAGTATTGCATAAATTGCGGAAAGGATATTCAGTAGAAGGTCAATCCTGACACCCGCATGACGCACATGAACAACTTTTTCCTTCTGCCTTTTCAAATGATTCTTTTCCTTCCCTGTAAGCAAAAAAAGCGATTGCAATGGCGCCAATGGCGTCCAAACCGCCGAAACCGGTAATTTCATACCCTAAGCTTGAAATTAGCAGCACAAAGGAAAGGATCAGGCAGGCTCTTGTGCAGTTGGCGTCCGCGATAATGGCATCTGAAGCAAGTTCCCGGCCCACCTTCAATTTAAAATGAATCAGTGCCCACATGGTAAGGATGGAAACAGATGAAATCACCACTCCCCAGAAAGTGGTTTCCGGGTGGTGGCCCTGATAAAGATTTAATCCTGCTGAAAAGATTAAACCGGCGGTTAGTAAGTAAAAAGCACTGCCGGTGATTTTCAGTGCGTTTATTTCAAACCGGTCGGGATCACTGTCCGGGTGGGTATTGATCCGTATGATCATGTGCCAGATGCCGATACCGGATATGACTTCCACAAATGAATCCAGGCCAAACCCGAAAAGGGAAAGCGTTTCATCGTCAATGGCAAAAAAAACGGATACCAGTCCTTCAATAATATTATATAAAACCGTGATCTGCGCTAACAATAATGCGCGTTTATACAGTTTTGAACGGTCGGATGAGTGCTTTTGCGTTAATATTTGCATCGGAAAATTCCCTTTAGAATAAATTTATAATAAAGATAAGCATATAAAATCGTATATCAAACACGGAAAGCCAGCAGTTGTAAATACCGGGCAGGCCTTCCGGCTGGATATTGGCGATCGATTTTTTGCTTTCTGGGGTGTAAGTGCTTAATTAACGACTACATCGTCACTTTCAAGGGTTGCATCTGTTGTTAAATCCAGGTTCCGGATATCAAACAACTGCTTTAGCGCAACAATGTTTTTTTTGTTTAATCCCTGCATGCGGGACAGGTTTCTGGGGTGAACCGTAATGGTGACCGTATCATTGGGGGATGTTTTTTTTCGGATTTTTTTCGCGGCCGCATCCAGGAAAATTTTTGAAAACACCATGTGGCCCAGCGCCGGATGGTAGGGTCCGGCAAGGACGGTGGATGGATCATCGAGCTCGTCAGAGGCCTGCAGGCCCATTCGAATGACATCAATGCGGTTTTCTTGAAATAACAGATACAGTCTTTTCAGCAGAGCCACACATTCATCAATGGGCTGCGGCAGGTATTTGTTTTTTTGATACAAGTCCGCCAGGGGACTGCCGGCAATAACCAGAGTAGGGTAAATTCGAACAAAATCAGGCTTTAATGCAATGATTTGCCGGGCAGACGCTAAACACAACGCGTCATTGTCACCGGGAAGTCCGGTCATCATCTGCAGTCCGATTTGATAATTTTTTTCCTTGAGCAATGTTACGGCTTGGACGGTGTCTTCTGCGGTATGCCCCCGATGGGCCTGTTTGAGGACGCGGTTATCCATGGACTGCACTCCCAGTTCAATAGTCGATATCGGATACGCATGGATCTGGTTGAGCCGGTCTTTGTCAATGGTGTCCGGACGGGTGGAAAACCGGATGCCGTCGATTTTTTTTGATTTAACAAAAGGTACGACCGGATCAAGCAGGCTTTGAATCCGGTCCGGAGCAAGACCTAAAAAATTGCCGCCGTAAAATGAAAGCTCTGTCCGGTCCCGGTTTTTTCGTTTATACCCGAGAAATTTATCTACAAGGCAATGAATTTCATTTGCAGAGGGTATGGCACCGGATATGCCGGTAATCGCCCGCTGGTTGCAAAAGATACATTGATGGGGACAGCCGGAATGGGGAATAAAAATGGGGATGATAAATGGTTTAAGAAACGGTTTCATTAGTTCAGTTGTGTGGGATGGACTCGATGATGACCGGGTAAAAATTGCGGCTTTTTTTGCCATCCGAAACGGACTTTTTACCGGTTCACCTTTTTTAAGGGTGTAAATTACGTTTTATTCAGCTGTTTCAGTGCATTTTGCGCAGCCGCCTGTTCAGCTGCTTTTTTGCTTTTTCCGGCTCCCCGGGTAGTAATGCTGCCCACAACAAGTTCCACTTCAAATATTTTGTCATGGTCCGGACCCGTTTCATTGATGATGCTGTAAGCGGGCTGCGATTTGCTGTATGCCTGCACAAATTCCTGGATTCGACTTTTAAAATCCTGGTTTTCTTCAGGAATTGCAAGACCGTCAAAGAGGCCGGAAAAATGAAGCCGGACGACCTCAAAGGCCCGGGGAAATCCGCCGTCCAGGTAGGTTGCTGCCAGTAGTGCTTCAACCGTATCGGCGAGGATCGAACTTTTTTCCTGACCGCCGGACTGCATTTCTCCCTTGCCCAGCCGGATAAACTTCCCGAGGTTGATTTTTTTGGCAATTTCAGCCAGCTGGTATTCATTGACCAGATTGGATCGAATTTTAGACAGATCCCCTTCGTTGAGTTCCGGAAACCGATCGATTAATAAATGGCTGATTATTAGACTTAGGACAGAATCTCCTAAAAATTCAAGACGTTCATTGTCTTCTGTGTCTTTGTCCGGTAGCTCGTTGACAAAAGAGCTGTGCCGCAGTGCGTGTTCAAGAAATTCTCTGTTGTCAAAGGAGTAGCCAAGATTTTTTTCGAGAACGGATAAGTCTGGATTCATCATTTTAAATTTATCACTCTGGATTCGTCAGGGGCTGGACTCGCTGGATTTCAGGAGGCTGATTTCATATGCCAGCCGTTCGTAAAGAATATAGGGCACGGCAAGGTCGCCCTTGCCCGAACCAAGTTGGATTTCAGGGTTGATTGCCCCGTGAAAATCAGAACCGCCGGTGACCAGTAAACCAAACCTTTCTGCGAGTTCGGCAAAAAAATCGGTTTCTTCGGCAGAGTGGTTCGGATAATAAACCTCAACGCCCATTAAACCCATGGGCACCAGTTCGGAAAGAAGATATTCATATGCATCAAAATCGATAACTTCCAGCAGTCCGGGGTGCGCCAGAATGGGGATGCCACCGGCCAACCGTATTAATTCAATAGCTTTTGCCGTATCTACCCGGGGTTTATCGATGTATGCGGGTTTTCCTTTTCCAAGATAGGCGTCAAACGCGTCATCAATAGATCGGGCAAATCCTTTTTTTACCATCACCCTGGCAATATGCGGTCTGCCGATCTGTGCTTTGTCTTCGGACGCTGAAATTACCTCATCCAAGGACATGTCAAAGCCCAGTTCATTTAAACGGGCAATAATACCGGGATTTCTGTTTTTTCTGGCATCCTGCTGTTTCCGTAAGATTTGATTCAGATCCGGATGGTCAACGTCAATGCCGTATCCCAGAATGTGAAAACTTCCGGAAACACTGAAAAAATCGGGAGGGGACACGCTGATTTCAACACCGGTCAGAAATTTGACCGGACCGAGAAGGTGGGGATGCGCCAATATTTTTTGGGCTCCTTCAATGGAATCATGGTCGGTTAAGGCAATGGCCTTCAAACCGGCTTTTTTTGCTATGGTCAGTATTTCAAGCGGATCAAGGGATCCGTCAGACGCGGTTGAATGTACGTGTAGATCGATATTCCCGAACTTATAATCCAAGAGCCTTCTCTAGCGCTTCTTCTTTGGTTTTGCATTCAATGCATTGAGTGGTGACGGGGCGAACCTGCAGGCGCTTAATGGAAATATCCTCCCCGCATTTTTCACAGATACCAAATGTTCCGTTATCGATCCGGTCAAGCGCTTTTCTCACTTTTTTGATAAGTTTGTGTTCTCTGTCACGAATCCGAAGTTCGAAATTCCGGTCCGCTTCATAGGTTGCCCGGTCGGTAGGGTCGGGAAAGTTGCCTTTTGGGGTATTCATGTCAGATACTGTATTGTCGGCTTGACTCAACAGGTCTTCCATGCGCTTTGTTAAAAGGTCTTTGAAATATTCCAGATCTTTTTTCTTCATCGCTTATTTTCCCCTTTCCGTCATCATGCATAAAGAAATTGTTGCTTCAACCCTTCTTCTCAGCCATTCGGTTTATTCTTTTTCAGAGATGGAATCCTTACCATGATTTTTTTTCAAATGTAAAGAAAAAAGTTTTAAATCAATCTATAAAATAAGAGGGTTTAGTGTAATGTCAAGCTGCTTGTGATTGATACAGTATACAATAAGAAGGAATTTGTATTCAAGGACAATCGTGTATTTTTTTGAACAGCAGGTGTCGGAATGCCGTTTGTGAGGACTAATTTTCACCGTGCAGGCATGTGCTCACGGATAGAGGACGATTTTAATTTTATACTTTCAGATCAACGAATTGTTTAGTCTTTCTATTTGTCCAGGTTAAACAGTTTTCGGGTGAAATCCAGGTAAACGGATCTATTCCGGTGAGACCCGGGGTTTTTAAGAAAAAGGGTTGGGTCGTGAAGGATTTTTTTGATCAAAGATTCCGACATTCTTTGAAAAGCAACCTGATCGTTTTCAGACAGATGCGGCAATGTCTGCAATGTTTTTGATAACTCCATGTTCATTAACAAATGCAGTTTTTCCCTTAAGTCGATAATTGTCGGTATGACGTCAAGGCTTTCATACCACTCTGTAAATTTTATCACGGATTCTTCCACAATCCGTTCGGCCTTGATGGATTCCGCGTTTCGGGTTTCAATATTTTCATTGATCACTCCCTGAAGGTCGTCAATGTCATAAACATATGCATTTGAAATACGGTTGATGGCCGGATCAATATCTCTGGGAACGGCAATATCAATAAAAAACAGCGGACGGTTCTTTCGCGAGCGCATGGCTGGCTTGACATGGTTTCTTGTAATCACGTAATCCGGCGACCCTGTTGAACTGATAATGATATCAACGGTTTTTAATTTTTCAGGGATTTCTTCCAAACGGATGGCATTGCCGTTATAACGATTGGCCAGTTCGACACCCACGGAAAACGTCCGGTTTGCCACCAGCAGGTTGCCGGAAGCGGTGTTCCGAATAAGATGCTCCACGGCCAGCTCGGCCATTTCTCCGGCTCCCACCAGCAAGACGGTTTTGCCATCTAAAGAATCAAAGATTTTTTTGGCCAGTTCCACGGCAGCATAGCTGATGGAAACCGCGTGTCCGCCGATGCCGGTTTCACTGCGGACCCGTTTTGCAACTGAAAAAGCTTTGTGCATCAGCCGGTTGAGTATCAGTCCGGTATTTTTTTTAGTCACCGCAGTTTTAAATGCTTCTTTAACCTGGCCGAGAATCTGGGGTTCGCCGATCATCATGGAATCCAGGCTGGATGCCACACGGAACACATGGGTAATGGACCGGGTTCCGGAAAGGATATAAATACTTGTTTGTAATTCTTTTGGGGGAATGTTTTTGGTTTTCGAGATAAAGGAAGAAAGGGCTTTTACGGCCAGGGTTTGATTTTTTGTGACCATGATCACTTCAACCCGGTTGCATGTTGAAATGATCATTGCTTCATTGACGTATGGCATCTTTTGCAGTGATTTCATTGCATTATCAGCTTCTTCGTCTGAAAGCGCAAGCTTTTCCCGCAGTTCAACGGGCGCTGTTTTATGGTTGACGCCGATCAGTACAATGTCTGACATCACCGGCCCGGTTTTCGGGGTGCCTGACGGGTCCTCATTACCATTTTGTGAATTCATCATGGTGACCCTCCAGCAGGAAATTGACCCCGAAGAATGTGAATAACAGGGCCGCAAAACCGATAATTGCCATGATAGCGGCCCGTCGTCCCCGCCAACCGGCAACCAGCCTGCCATGCAGAAGGGCCGCGTAGATCAGCCAGGTAATCACCGACCATATCTCCTTGTTGTCCCAGCTCCAGAATTTCCCCCAGACCAGCTGGGCATAAACAAAACCCGTGATCAGTCCGATGGTCAGCATGGTAAATCCGGTAACAATAAAGGCATAACCGGTTCTGTCCAGAAATTCCAGTGACGGCAATCGTTTTAAAAAGAAACGGTTTGTTTTTGTTTTTATGGCATGTTCCTGAATCAGGTATAAAATACCGGTGCCACAGGCCAGCGCCATGGATGCTTCAGCGATAAATATAATCACAATATGAAGGATCAGCCACAGGCTTTTAAACAAGGGGGTTGGTGTCACGACAACTGCGGGAACACAGAATGCGGCAATCATTATAGCAGTGGTAAGGGGCGCGGCATATACTCCTAAAATGTTCAGCCGGTATCGGTATTTAAGCAGAAGAAAAACCCCGGCAAGGGACCAGCCGGCGAATAAAAGAGTCTGATGGAGGTTCTGGGCCGGGAAATAACCGATCCGGAAGAATTCATACCCGATCAGGACCGTATGAACGGCAAAACCGGCCATCATGATGCGGTATGACCATTGGTGATAAATTTCTTTCTGGGCAAATAAAAATATAATATACCCGGCTGAACTTAACAGGTACAACAATATAATGATGAATAATATCGAAGTCATAAACCAGTCCCTAAAATTATTCTTTTGTCAGCCGAATTTTCTGAAGTGCCGCGCTGATTAGTGTATCATAATCATAACCGCTGCCCAGCGCTTCAAAAAGCACCTGGTTGATATTTTCTTTTTTGTTTTTTTTTATCATTTCCAGCAGGTTATTGTGTATCAGTTTCTCAAAAATCGGTTTATGGGCTTCAGGGGCATGTTCTTCTGCCAGCAGTTTTTTTCGGATTTCCCCCATGAGCGTGAGAAACAGGGAATACTCGTCTCCAAAAGTTTTTTCAAGGTCTTTTCTCAGTTTCTTTGCAAATGCCGGGCTCTTTCCGGATGTGGAGATGGCAAGGCAAAGGTCACCCCGCCGGATGATCGACGGAAGAATAAAATTACATATATCCGGCACATCGGCAATATTGCACAGCATATTCCGTGTCTCAGCATCCGCATTGATCCGGCGGTTTAATTTTTCGTCATTTGTGGCACCGATCACCAGGAATTTGTTCTCCAGATCGCTTGTTTTATACGGACTTTGAACAAGCGTAATACTTGAATTTTGTTCAAGGTTCTTTAATGCTTCGGTGAATTCGGGGCTGACCACTGTTACAATGGCCCCGCATTCCATTAAGGTTTTCGCCTTTCGGGAGGCAACGGATCCGCCGCCGACCACCAGGCATTGTCTGCCTTTGATGTCTAAGTTTACGGGATAAAACATTAATACTAATCCAGTTGAATGGTTAACAGGTCTTGGGCCAGAATCAGCGGTCCGGTATATGTTTTGCGGCACTGTTTTCTGATGTCTGTTTGATCTCTTTCGGGTTGATCTCTTTCGGGTTGATTTTTTTCCGCCTGATCGCTTCCCGCCTGATCGCATTCCGGATAAAAATGCGTGAGTACCAGTTTTTTCACATTTGCCCGGCTTGCAATCGTACCGGCGTAAGACGGAGTTAAGTGCCCATTTGTTTTCATCTGATCGGGTAATGCACTCTCACAGATGAGCAGATCCGCATTTTGCGCAAGCGCGATTAAGTTCTCGCTAAAATCCGTATCCCCTGAATAGACCACAGTGGAGCCATTCGGGGCTGTCACCTTAAATGCGACACTTTCCGGACTGTGTTCAACCGGTATTGAGGTGACTTTAATTTCATCAAATATATGCTCATCTTTATGACTATTGTCAAATTCAATGATTTTTAAACGACCGCTGACATCAATCCACTGATTATAAATTAATTTCAATTGATTGTAAAATGTCAAAAAACCGGTGCCCCCGCACAAGGTAAGATCTTGTTTGCGTCGGCTGCCATCCGGATATTTATTTGCAAATAAAAACGGTACCAGTTCGCCGGTATGATCCGGGTGAAGATGGCTGAAAAACATATGGGAAATATCAAATATGGAGACGCCGGCTTCCAGGAGTCGTCGCATGGTTCCGGGACCGGCATCAAAGACAAGGTTTTTATTCTCAATCTGAATCAAAACGGAACATGAACTTCGGGCCAGAGACGGCACACAGGTTCCGGAACCGAGTATGGTGACGGAAATATTATTAATTTTTGTGTTTTTTTGCATGCTTTGGGCTGTTTTCAAATTTACTGATGATCCATGTTAAAAGTTTTTTTGAATCATTTACATCTGTCTGCCCCTCTATCATGGATATTTGTGCTTCTGCCCGGGCCATGCTTCGATGTCCGCCGGCAGAGCCAAAATCACCGAATTTATGTGATATCAGCGTCCCCGCGTTTTTGCGGGTCCCGTCATTTCGAACCACAATGATCAGTTTGTCTTTATGGATACCGGAAACAACGCTCCAGGTAATTAGGTTAAACCGCATGAAAAAATCTGCAATCAATACGCAAATATCTGAATTTTTGATTGATCCAAGATGGACAAAAATCTTGTTGCGGGAGATCACATGATCGTTAATTGCTGTTTTAAAGTCATCTAGAAAATCAAGACGCAGATCCACCTGTTCAATTTTTCTGGCCAGGTGGATATTTGCGTGTTTAAAAAGAAACTGAAAGGCCCGCATATCTTCATTGGTGGCTTTTCTTTCAAAATTGGCGGTGTCTGTTTTTATCGCATAAAAGAGCCCTGTTGCGAGTTTGGGAGACGGTTTGATTTTTGCGGCTCGCAAATATTCCGTCATGATGCTGGCGGTGGCGCCATACTCGGGCCGGATATCTTTAAATGGTGCCTGAACACCTGATTTTTCATGATGATCAATAATTGCAGTATATTGAAAACCGTCAAATGATTCATGATGGTCCGGTTGGGAATCAAGGATGACAAATTTATTATAGTGATGGGTGTCTACTTTGGATAGATGGATGAGGGTGACGTCAAGCAGCCGGATCATAGCCATGTTGTCCGGCCGCGTGATGGAATTGATATTGGATATAGTCACATTCGTTACCCGCCGCCATAAAATCCGTTTAACGGCCATTGCGCTGGCAATAGAATCGGGATCGGCATTAATGATGATCAGAACATGATCAGAACCGGTAAACTGACCGTAAAACCGGTTTAATTTTTCGATAGTTGTTGAAGACACGTTAAGGCGGCCTTTATTGTGATAAATATATATTATAGATCTAAGGTTATATTCGAAAGCCTGTTAAAACGCCTATATTTGGGCTTGGCAAACCTTGTTTGAAAAATCTGCACGCTGGCTGAAATTGAAAATACAGGGGTAGACGGGTTGGGCGAATCGGTCATGCCCGAACAAAATTTTTTCGGTTATTGTTCGGGCATGATTTTCATAACTACATCATAAAACTCCATAAAACACCGGCTGCCACCGCAGACCCGATGACTCCGGAAATATTCGGCGCCATGGCATGCATCAGCAGAAAATTTGTGGGATCTTCCTGTTGCCCGACAATCTGGACGACCCGGGCTGAATCGGGAACCGCGGAAACACCGGCGGCACCCAGCAGGGGATTGATTTTCGGACGTAAAAACAGGTTTAAAAACTTGGCAAATAACAGGCCGCAGGCAGTGGCCACACAAAAGGATGCCGCTCCCAGTACAAAAATAAGAACGGATTTCGGCGTTAAGAAAACATCGGCCTGGGTGCTTGCGCCAACGGTCAATCCCAGCAGGATGGTTACCGTATCAATGACGGCCGTTCGTGCGGTTACGGCAAGGCGTTCAGTGACAACCGCTTCTTTTAGCAGATTGCCAAAACACAGCATTCCCAGAAGGGGAATGGCGGCCGGCGCTATAAAGCAGCAAAGCAGCAATGCCACAATGGGGAAAATCATTTTTTCCGTTTTTGAAACGGTTCTCGGCTCTTCCATTCTGATCAATCGTTCTTTGCGCGTGGTCAGCAATCTCATAATCGGCGGCTGGATAACCGGAACCAACGCCATATAAGAGTAAGCGGCCACGGCAATCGGACCGATTAAGTCCTTTGCCAGCGCTGCGGTGAGAAAGATTGCCGTCGGACCGTCCGCACCGCCGATAATACCGATGGAGGCGGCTTCGTTTGGCGAAAAACCCAGCGCCAGGGCCCCCAAAAAGGTGATGAAAATTCCTGCCTGGGCGGCGGCGCCCAGCAGCATGAGTACCGGCCGGGCAAGCAGTGTGGAAAAATCCGTCATGGCCCCGATGCCCAGAAAAATCAGGGGCGGATACACTCCCTGGGTGACCCCAAGATATAAGTAATGCAATACGCTGTTGTTTTCATAGATTCCCAGCCCCAGGCCTTTAAAGACCGGAATATTGCCGACAAGGATGCCAAAACCGATGGGTACCAGAAGCAGCGGTTCATAATGCTTTGCAATACCTAAATATATAAATATACAACCAATACCGATCATGATAAAATTCCGGTAGTCTGCCAGCGCAAATCCGGTATTGGTAAAAAAATCCATCAGCAGTTCCATGGGTGTTCATTACTCCTTTTCAAAAATAGTTGTATACACGTCGTGGTCCCAGTAATAAAGCCCTTTGCCATCAGGAACAATCAGCCCGGCGGCCAACAGGTCGTTTACGGTCGAATGCGGACGCATTAGGTCGATTTTAATTGCCAGCATGATTAGTTTTGGCAGTGAGAACGGGTCCTTCATTGACTGGATCAATACATGAAACTGGCGTGCGGACTCATTAAAGCTTTCGCTGGCCTTGATTTTACGACGGGGAACCGTTTTTTTTGTTCTGGAAAACAGTTTCCCGGCTTTTTTAATGTACTCATCTTTTTTTTCCCAAATAATTAGACCTTTATGCAGTTGGGAGATGATAAATGATAATGTGACCAGCGCGGTAAATACAATGCAAATACCCGTCGCTGAAATGTTCCATCCATTATAAAAGGTGATGGCCTCTAACCCTTTCAAGCTGATATTCCTCCACTCATTATATTAACTTTAATAACTATGTTTGCAATTATTCTTCTTCGGTAAGCTCGCCTTTGACAAAGGCAATTCTTTTCCGAACTATTTCAGTTACTTTTCTGGTAATTTTATTCCCCAGATCAGAGTCTCCCTGCATTAAATGGAGAAATTCCTCCACCGGTATGGTCAGGGCTTCCCCGTCAGTCAGAGCCACTGCGCTTTCGTGATAGGTAAACGGGCCGGCAACCGTGGTCCATCCAATCATGTCCCCTTTTTTGTGAAGGGTAAACGCTCGCCCGTCCTTAAAGTGAATCATATAGTTCCCGGAAATAATGATATAAAACATTTGAGACGTATCCCCTTGCCGGATGAGCCGTTCGCCTTCAAAAATTTTTACCGGGTGGATAATGGGAAGAATTTTATCAATTTCTTCCGGCGAGAGGTCCTCGAAGATATTGATCTCTTGTATATTTTGAAAATCTATATGCATTTTCAACACTCTTTTAAGGCGTCTATGTTAAATTGTTACACACAACCTATTGATAAAACTTATTCAATAGGGTTCATCAGGTCGAATTTATCATATTTTATTTGATAACAAACTGTATATATTAGAGTTGATCGATTCTTGATGTCAATAAAAAAGAAAAGTGGTTTCAGTTGGATTCGGGAGCGGTTGACGATGATATGCGGGGAGTCTTAATAATTTTCGGTGCCAGCGGATAAGGTTCAAATGGCAGGAGGGGCTATTCAAACACCTTGATTTCAACCCGCCGGTTCAGGTTTTTGCCAATGGAGGTCAGGTTTGATGAAACGGGTTGGTCAGATGCATACACCGTTGTGGTGAGCCTGTTTTTTGAAACGCCTTTGGTAATTAAATAATCTTTGACCGTGTTTGCCCGTTTAAGGGACAGGGCTAAATTCTTCTTTTTGGAGCCAATGTTGTCGGAATGACCGGCAATTTCAAGTTTAACTTTCGGGCTGCTTTTAATCAAAGGAACGGCTTTGTTCAAAAGGGCCTGATATACCGGCAGGATCTTGAGCTCGCCGTGGTTGAAATGGATCACTTCAAGGGTTGTTCCGGCAGGCAGGGTATTGAGGTTTTTTAATGCAATTTCAGGAAGTAACGATCCTGTAACCCGGATTTCAGATCGCCGGTTTTTTGCCTGTCCTTCTATGGTGTCATTGGAATAAAACGGGTCTGCTTCGCCATATCCGATCAAATACAACTGGCTGTCGGAAACACCGTTTGCTGATAAATGTTTTATGATACTGCGGGCTCTTTTTTGGGATAATATCTGGTTGTAAGAGTCCGGCCCGGCAAAATCAGTATGCCCGGCAATTTCAAAAACAAAATCAGAATGTTTTTTTAGCACCGGGACCTGGGTGTTTAATAGTGTTTTTTCGTAAGGATGCAGCTTGTCTGAATCAAAGCCGAAATATACGGTTTCAAGAATCATGCGCGGTGGAAGCGCCATAACGCCTGCAAACACAGCGTCGGGTTCCATGCTTTCAGGTGCTTCCGGGGTCCACGGGGTGGCATTGGCTCGGGCGGCGGTTGGCGGCGGCGGTTGTGGATGAAATAATTCAGCACGATAGGCGGATTGTTGTGCCAGGGCCAGTACGTTTTTTGCGGGTTGATCAAAGCATTTCCAGTATGCAACGGCAGCCTGTTCGCCGAGCGCCATGGCCTCGTTAATCTTTTTTTCCGCATACAGGGAGTTGGCTGATTCTTTGGCGGACTCGATGGTTAATCGGGTTTGGTTAAATTCCTTGGGAGCAGTGATGGCTTCATCTTCCACGCCGAAGTATGACGTCTGGAAGGATTTGCATCCTATGATCAAAACCAAGCAGATGATTGCCAGATAAATTAATCCGGCTGAAAAGAAATTGATCCTCATTAAGCTTCCTTTGGAAATATCCATGCGTCGCGTCAGTCGTGCTGATCCGTGCATCATCCGGACCTGATGACATACCAAACTCGAGCAGTCTAAAAGAATTAATGACTTTTGTCAAGTCTGAAACGTTTTAATAAACAGGAATTATTGATTTTATGACTTGATGCAATGCCGTCACATTTTGCTTGCTATTTGTTGTTATTGTGTTTAAAGAAAATTTATAAGATTTGAAATTTGATGCTTAATTAAAGAATCAGATTCAGATGTCAAAGTAAAGACTTTCAAATTTTAGGCGATCAAATTTGTCAAAATTTGAATATGAGTTGTTTTATATGAGTTATGTAATAGGCAAGCGCCATCCAGACTCGTCTGGGTGGCGTTTTTCTTTTTGGAGGTGCAAAGTGGCCTGTATTCTGGTCATCGATAACTATGATTCTTTTACCCATAATCTGGTTCAGATGTTTATGCATTATGACCTGGAAATAATCGTTTCCAGAAGTGACAAGATCAGCATTGACCAGATCGCGTCTCTGGATCCGGATTATATTCTGATCAGCCCGGGGCCCAAAGATCCGGTGAATGCCGGAATTTCTATTTCTGTGGTAAAGGCGTTTGCCGGAAAGATACCGATTTTCGGCGTTTGTCTGGGCATGCAGTGTATAAACGAGGCTATGGGGGGACAGACCGTCAAGGCGCCGGTACCGGTTCATGGAAAGACAAGCCGGGTGTATCATTTAAAAGAGTCGGTTTTTAAAGGCGTCCCTTCTCCATTTACCGCGGCCCGTTATCATTCCCTGATAGTTAAAATCAGTTCGCCGGATTTGGTTGTCACGGCAAAAACGGATGATGGCATTGTCATGGGAATTGCACATAAAACAATGCTGATATCCGGGGTGCAGTTCCATCCGGAAAGTTTTATGACGGACAGCGGTTTTTTGTTGATTGAAAATTTTTTAAACCAGGGTCCGCTAAAAAAACTGCGCAACCGGGCTGCGGCATAATAATGCAAAAGGACACAAGGACAATCAGCTTGGAAGCGTTAAGGAAAAATGCCGGAAAAATAAAAAATATCACTGTCAAGCCGCTTGAGCTCAAGGAGCCGTTTGTTGATCTTGCCTCCCGATTTTCAAAAGATCCGGGAACCGTGGTGCTGTTAAGCGGGGGAGATCTGGATTGCGCCCGATACCACATATTGGCCATCCGTCCCTGGCTTGAGATTAAAGGTTATGGCCAAAAAATAACATTAACGGCAGAGGGAAAAGACATTTTGCTGGATTGTGATCCGTTTGAAGTGCTCAGGCAGGTGATCAATGAATATACAATGGCCTTTGAAGACTTGTCCATTCCTGTTGCCGCCGGTCTGTTCGGCTACCTGTCCTATGACTTAAAAGATTTTCTTGAAGAGCTGCCCCGAACATCTGTTGATGATCATTGTCTGCCCCAAATGTGTTTTTATGCCCCCTCCGCAATTGTCATTCATGATAAAATACAGAATACGACCCGATTGTGTGTTGCAAATCGCGTGGATCACAATAATTTGAGCATCGGTGATGACATTGAGATCATAGAGGATCTGTTAACCGGTAATAGCGCAAAAGAAGAAACTTTTTTGGGCGGAGCAACCGGTCTTCAGTCGTCATTTTCGCAATCCGCATATATGGATGCGGTGAAAAAAATAAAGGATTATATTGTCTCCGGCGATATTTATCAGGTGAATTTGTCCCAGCGCTTTGAAACGGATTTTGAAGGCGATGCGTTTTGTATGTTCAAGGCGTTGTACCAGACTGCGCCCGGGCCTTTTTATGCCTATATCAACGCAGGTGATCATCAGATTGTTTCAACATCACCGGAGCGGTTTTTAAAGCGCAGTAAAGGTGATGTGGAAACCCGGCCTATTAAAGGGACCCGGCCGAGGGGAAAAGATATTGCGGAAGATCGGTCGTTTAGCGAGGCTCTTTTAAAAAGTAAAAAAGATGATGCCGAGCTGTCCATGATTGTTGACCTGATGCGAAACGACCTGGGCCGCGTTTGCCGCGGCGGCAGTGTGAAAGTGACGGATCATAAACGCCTGGAGGCTTATCATAATGTATTTCACCTGGTGTCGGTGGTCAAAGGAGAACTGCAAGCAGATAAGGATTCTGTTGACCTGATAAAAGCCACCTTTCCCGGCGGGTCCATTACCGGCTGCCCCCGGATCCGGGCCATGGAAATCATTGATGAACTGGAACCGGTCCGGCGTCATGTGTATACGGGTTCCATCGGGTACCTGAGTTTTCATGAGTCGCTGGATCTGTCCATTGCCATACGTACGGCAACCATTTATCAGAACCAAATGACTTTTTCCGTGGGTGGCGGCGTGGTGTTTGACTCGGACCCGGCAGATGAATTTGAAGAAACCCTTCATAAAGGCCGGTCTTTAATGGGTGTGCTGCAGTCTGAAAAGGCTGTTACGGATTCGATATCTGGAGAATGGCTGTGGCAGAACGGAAAACTGGTTTTAAAAGATGAGGCTATGATACCGGTTGGGGATCTCGGACTTCAGTACGGGTTGGGTTTTTTTGAAAC
>JAQYVU010000083.1 GCA_030145385.1 Desulfococcaceae bacterium | reverse complement strand
GTTTGAACGCACGGAGAATCGGCCGCAGCATTGTCAAATCAAGCGGGTTCCCCTCCAAAAGAGGTGAAGTTTCCGATGACGCTTTCAGGGACATCGTGGCCGGTTTCCTCAAAGAAGTCGCGTTTCAGGGCGGCTTAAATGTGAATATAAACCTGACGGTTCAGTTTAAAGGCCTGGGATAATTTTCAGCAAATGGCCTTTTAACTTAATATCTGCGTCAATTTTAAAAACCAATTGCGCGGAGGTGGTTTTTTGCGCCTCCGCGCAATTCTGCGTTTTTGGGAGATATTAAACTAAATTTTCATGTTTGAACTGAGAACGTTTCAGACAGCCATTCATTTTAGAATATTTTTTTACTTCCTCCATTGCAATTCCTGCTTAACTTCAAGTAAAGTACCTTTTTTATCACAAACCGCCTGATTTTTCCTTTGGCATTGTAGGCCTTTTAAAATATCAGGATTATTTTATATACACGGTTACTTGAAAATTATCGTGATTATCAAAGGCTATCATTAAATGACGTCTTTTCAGAAAAAAATTGAACTGCTAGCCCCGGCAGGCAACTTTGAAAAACTTGAAACAGCTATCCATTATGGTGCGGATGCGGTTTATCTGGCCGGCAAGAATTTCAGTTTACGAAATTTTTCAGGTAATTTCACCATGGATGAAATGCTTCAAGCGGTTTCCTATGCCCATGAAAAAAATGTAAAAGTATATGTGGCCTGCAATATTTACCCGCGGACCGATGAAGAATCCGCCATTTCAGAATTTCTGGAACAGCTGGGAGAAATTCATCCGGATGCGCTAATTATAGCGGATCCGGGTATAATCATGCAGGCAAATAAAATTATCCCGGACATTCCCATTCATCTCAGCACCCAGGCAAACACTACCAGCCGCCAAAGCGTTTTATTCTGGGCGTCACAGGGAGTTGAACGGGTAAATACCGCACGGGAACTGCCCTTGGATGAGATTAAAACACTTGCCCACAATTCGCCGGTGGAGATTGAAACCTTTGTGCATGGGGCCATGTGCATTTCTTACTCCGGCCGCTGCCTCTTAAGCAGTTATATGGCCCGGCGGGACGGCAACCGGGGGATGTGCGCCCATCCCTGCCGATGGAAATACTCGGTGGTTGAGGAATTGCGTCCCGGCCACTACATGCCCCTGGCCGAAGACGACCGGGGTTCATATATATTTAATTCCAGAGATTTATGCATGATTGACCATATCCCGGAAATGATTAATGCCGGCATTGCGTCCCTTAAGATTGAAGGCCGCATGAAAGGGCTGAATTATCTGGCCGCCACTGTAAAAACGTACCGCCAGGCCATTGATTTATATTATAAGACACCGGAACTGTACATTGTGCCTGAAGATTGGCAAAAAACACTTGCCGGTGTTAACCAGCGGGGATATTGTACGGGTTTTTATTTAAATGATCCGGATGCGTGCCTGCCGAATTATGAAAAAGACAAGCCGGAAAACAACCCGAAATTTGTGGGAAAAATTGTAAAGACAATGACCCGGAACCGGTTTTATGTGGGTGTCAGAAATAAAATTCAAATCGGGGATACCATTGATATCCTCACGGTCAACGGACCGGCCCGGCCCAACCGGATTGCTAAAATGACGACGGAAAAGAATGAAGAGACAGCGGTAGCCCAGCCTAACTCCAGTGTATTTATTGAAACCGAATTCCCGTCAGATTGTGAACCGAATGATATAATACAAAAAATAATAACTTCAGAATAATTTCTGACAGAATACAGATAATAGCGCAATGGAAGCACATTCGATAGATAACTTGACCATCACATGCGAAAAACAAGGGGCTGACAACTATATCAAGATCAGCTACCCGTTCCGATATGGTAAATATTCGGAAATAAAATTAAACAACTACACTTTTCAATTCAATTTAAACGGTGAGATCAAAACCATATTGGGACGCGGCGAGGGATGGCTGGATGCGTCCGAGTGGCTGAAAAGAAATGCCGGAAATGACTGGACCTACTTTGCCGCCGGCGGTTACACCGGGGCGTATGATTTTACCGGTGAATATTATGTGCCGTGCCTGCCCTATGACAGTAACGGCATTTTCGGTCATAACCGGTTTGACAGCCCGGAAGTCGCCCGTGCATTCGCGTCCTGGCATCAGCTGATTGACCAGTTAAGTAAAATTAACAAAACCGGTATTCCCCCCAAAGTAAATAATTTTATCAATCGTGTTCTTTTAATGGGGCCGGAAACACTTGAACAGCGGGCACAAGACCTTCATGATATTATCGGCGGCCGGGTATCTGTCCTGCCGCCTGACACCCGCCATGTGGAGTATGATGTCATTCCGCTAACAATCGCTGACGGCTGCCTTTATAATTGCGGATTCTGCCGGGTTAAAACCGGTAATGGTTTCAAGCTGCGGGAAAAAAAAGACATCCTCGACCAGATTCACCAGCTAAAACGCCTCTATGATAAAGACAGTCTCAACTATAATTCCATTTTCCTGGGCCAGCATGACGCACTTTTTGCCGGGACGGATATTATTGAATTTGCCGCCAGGCAATCGTATGAAATACTGGAACTGCAAAATTCGGTTATGAAGCATCCGAAACTTTTCCTGTTTGGAAGTGTTGACTCCCTCCTGCGGGCGGATAAATCTCTTTTTGAAATGCTAAACAAGTTGTCCTATGAGACATTTATTAATATCGGACTGGAATCCGCCGACCCGGAAACACTGGCGCAAATAGAAAAGCCCCTGACCGGGGAAAAAGTAACCCGGGCTTTCAAGCAAATGATGGCAATTAATAAAAAATACAATAAAGTGGAAATATCCGCCAATTTTCTGTACGGCACAGATCTGCCGGAAACCCACATGCCGTCAATTTTAGACCTCACCCGCAACCAGCTGAATCATTTTCACAGCAAAGGGACCATCTATTTTTCCCCGCTGGAAAATATCGGCTCAATACAGGAGGTTAAAAACAAATTTACCGAATTTAAATCCCTTTGCCGGATGCCGGTATATATCTACCTGATACAGAGATTGTAGCTATGTGCCGGATTCCGGCTATCTTTTTGCACCCGCCGAACCATCTGTAAAAACCAGGGCGGTAATCAATCCGAAGAAAAGTACATGGGCAACATTAGGTGCTGCCGGAATCAGGAACACCCGAAGCATCGGAGTCGCTATTCCTGCCAGCCCGACACATACTGTGAGCACCACCGGGTTGAATACACTGATGAAACGAGGAAGCCTCGATTTCCCTCTTGCGACACCCCATAAAAAACCAACCGAGCCGACACAGGAAAAAACGGATGCTGCCGCCCACAGCGGCAGAAGATAAAAACCGTATTCGAGAATAGCCTCAATGGGTTCTTTCATTGTGCCGCCGGCCCTGACCTGGGCCTCAATAGATATCCCTGTAACGCCGTGAATGACACCACCGAGAACGGCCACGATGATGCCTGAAACGAACACAACCCGACCGGCCCGGGGCGCCCCTGTCGCAAGAATATTTGCAACCGCCCAGAACCCGACCGCATAAAGAGGAATTGCAATGACCCCCAAAAAATAGCCAAACGGGAGCAAAGCAACGCCGGGAGCTGACAGCTCAAGTTCGACGCTCCCGGCGTTGACAACATAAAGCATCAGAAAATCGCCAAGAGTAGCTACTGCTGCCGCCAGGGTCGCACAAACAAGTGCGAGTCGCAGATTGCGTTTCTGATAAGCTATCTTTATCACCGGCTACCCATTTTCCCGGATCAGCGCTTTTGCCTGTTCAAACTTTTCATTGACCGCCAAGTTCATTTCAGCGGCTTCTTCAATCAGTGCGGCCACTGCTTCCATGCGGTTTTCTTTTGCCTGATCCGCCCATCCCTGATAGGTTTTTGCGTGGTCATCATTGTGCTTGATCCAGTGCTCCAGAAGTTTTACAACTTTTTCCTCAAACGTCATTTCAGTTGTGCCGTGCTGGTGGTTATGATCGTGGTGATCATGGTCGTGCTTGTGACCATGCTTATGGTCGTGGTCGTGGTCGTGGTCGTGATGGCTCATGAAATATTTCCTTTATATAAATTTATAGTTCAATAAAATGCTCATTCAATGTATTTACCCCAAACCGATCCCAAATAAAATACTATTCCAGACAAAAAAATAGCAGGCAACAAAAAATATAAAAAAAGAATCTCTTTCTCAATAATTTTTATATTGACACTTTGACGTCATATTTTCTCCTTATGGATTTTTTTCTTTCCAATCGATTTTTAAGGGGAATACTAATTAAGGCATGTGGCCGGCATATATGAATTATACTTGATATCAAAAAATAATTAACTGATAATATAGCATTTGATTGGTAAACTCGACGGTCTTTTTTCAATAAAGGAGAAATATTTTATGGAACCGACACATGACCACCCGGGAGAACCGTCCCAGCAGGAAATTGAAAAAGAGTTAAAACAGGTTTTTGATCAAATCCCTGAACCAGTTCCCGTATACCTGTTTGCCCAATCCGGGGAAAATGATGTTTTCGCTGACACGGCAAGACAAGCCATCCGTTATTTCCGGGAGCTGACCAATAAAATTGTTTTCCGTGAATTTGACCTGTCCCACGATCAGGCTAAAAAATGGAATGTTTTAAATTCTCCGACGATTATAATTGACCCGGAACATTATAATATTCGGTGGCTGGGAGCTCCGGTCGGCGAAGAAGGCCGGATCTTTATCGAAACCCTGATTTTTGTCGGTTTTAAAAAAACCGGCATCGGACAACAGGCGCTTAAAGTTCTCAACCAGATTAATGATAAAAGAGACATCAAACTGTTTGTGAGCCCGTCCTGTCCCTACTGTCCCCATCAGGCAGTGAATGCCTTAAAAGCGGCCGTTGAAAAACCGGACCTGATTTCACTTGAAATAATTGACATCCAGGCCAACCCGGAGATTGCCAGAGACTATGATGCCCAGTCGGTTCCGCAAACCTTTGCCAATGAAATGCTCATTGCCCTCGGCGCCCAGGCCGAAGAGCTGTTTATGCTGTCTCTGCAGAAAATGGAACAGCAGACCATGTTTATTCCTGACAATGATGCCGAAGAAATCGAAACCGATTTGGTTATTGTCGGCGGCGGGCCAGCCGGTCTGTCCGCAGGGATTTACGCTGCCCGCAGCGGCTTAAAGTCAGTGATTTTAGAACGCAATATTCTCGGCGGCCAGGTGGCTACCACGCCGACTGTTGAAAATTATCCTGGCCTGACACAAATCGGGGGCACAAAACTGGTTGAGATTCTTGTCACCCATGCACTCCAGTATGTCCAGATTTTCCAGGGAGAAGAAGTCATGGCGGTTTCCAAGGACCATCCCATGACGGTCACCACCAACAAGCGCCGGTTTATCACCCGGGCAATGTTGCTGGCCACCGGCGCAACACATAGCCACCTCGGGGTCCCGGGCGAATCCCGTTTGTCAGGGCGTGGTGTCAGTTATTGCAGTACCTGTGACGGGCCTTTGTTTGCCGGGCAGAAAGTAGTAATGGTCGGCGGCGGGGACAGTGCAGTAACAGAATCCCTTCACCTGAAAAACATCGGCGTTGACGTTACAGTTATCCATTGGACCGACAAACTCGATGCCCAGGAAGTGCTGGCAAAACAGCTGACCGACTCCGGCATCCCCATCCTTTTCAATACCACTGTAAAAGAAATTATAGGCGAAAAATCCGTTGAAGCCGTCACGGTTGTAAACAGTCAGACCAATGAAACAAAGCAGATTGACATTGCCGGTGTATTTATCGCCATCGGATATCTTCCGGCCGTGGATCTGGCGGACAAAATCGGCGTGGAAAAAACTTCGGAAGGATTTATCAAGCAGGAAAACTCCCGGACAAACATTCCCGGTATCTATGCCGCCGGAGACGTTGTCGGCGGATTTAATCAGATTGTGACCGCGTCCGGGCACGGCGCGGAAGCCGCATTAACCATATTCAGGGATCTGCTGAATTATCAAACCGATTAATTTTCATCAACAATTACTGATCTTTTTGTAATTAAATTAAAAACGGCAACTTAAACCAGTTGCCGTTTTTTTTGATGCTGGTGACTTGCCAGACGTTGTTTGGTGTTTATACTTAATTCAGGCTGAACAAAACCGCACTAAAAAAATTAAATGGAGGTGCATTATGAACTTCACTGAAAACGAACATAATTATATCGAAAGTGATGCTGAACGAGAAGCCGGCCATGTCGACACCCGGGAACAAAACCAGATCTGTGACAGACTGGGTTGTGATCTGAACATTCTGGAAGTATCCGTTGCCGGTTAATCATATATAAAACTATACAAAACAAATACTTTTGCCGGAATCAGTAAACGCTGATTCCGGCTTTTTTTTATCGTTTAACAAATCATTAAACCGTAACCTCCTTAAAATAAAATCAAATACCATGATAACCAAAAACGATGAATACTGAAAATAAAGGATTCCGGTTGAAACAGGACAGGTGAATATCCATTCCATGTCCCCACAGGCAATGGATGATGCAAACATTAAAAAAGGTGAAAACAAACCGGTATGCATTGAAGTGAAACTTGCCAATTCCGCCGGGATTTTTCAGATGGATAAGCTGTTGAGAATTTTTACAGGAATACCCCTGTTTCCGGAAATCCAATGCATATTTTTCTTTTGACTGTGTTCAAAAATATGCATTAATTATAAATTAATCTAAAAACAATGTTGCTTCCTTAGACGTCTATATTATATAAATTTCTTCCTGTTATATAAATTACCGTATAAGACAGATTAAGGTATCACCGGGCCGGATTTATCCACACCTGGAATAAAAGATGATTCCCCCCCAAAAAAACAAGGTATTAAAATGGCGTTTAAACGGCATCAAATAAACAGGCGGGTCATCGACGATCTAAAAAATCGGTCTACTATCGGCATGTATTTTTATGTGCTCGTCACCATCGCCGTTCTGACCGTCGACGGATTTTACAAAAAACATATTTCCTTTTCGATCTGCTTCCTGAGCGCTATGTTTATTATCACCTTCTTCCGGATCTCCCATCATTATCTGTTCAACAAAATCGATAAAAAAGCCCCCCGATTGAACTTTATGGCTTTTTTTGCCAGCGTTTTTGCCACAGCACTGACCTGGGGGGTCGGGTTTGCCTATTTTATGATTCAACCCGGAGAACTGTCATCAAAGATAATTATGCTTGCCAGCACTGTCGGGCTTAATTCCGGCGGCGTTGTCGCTTTTATTCCGTCATGGCGCACGTCTGCTCTGTATAGCGTCTTCATGCTCTCGCCTGCCGCAGTCACGATGTATGTCCTTGGGATTCATTTATCCCTCGTCGTTTTAATCGTTCTGTTCATCTTGTATATGACGATGATCGCCATGCGCGGAAACCGCGAATACTGGGATGCCCTGGAAAATGAACACCTTCTCAAGCTCAAATCCGAAGAAATCGAAAAAATCAGCCGGGTGGATGTATTAACCGGTTTATATAACCGGCGATACTTTGATGAAATTTTCAATATTCGATGGAAGACAGCCATCCGGGAAAGCATGCTGTTTACCATTATCATCGCGGACATCGACCATTTCAAGTTAATTAATGATACCTACGGGCATCTTGCCGGGGATGAATATCTGAAAAAAATCGCTGACGTGCTCTCCGGCATCTTTCAGCGGGATACCGATTTTATCACTCGTTATGGCGGAGAAGAGTTTGTTTTCCTAATGCAGAATATTGACAATGACAGCGCCATTGCGCTTGCAGAAAAAATCCGTTTTGAAATTGGAAACCTGATGTTGTTTCATTACAACCATAAGATTCACACCACCATCAGTATGGGGATATCGTCATGCATCCCGGGACTGAACGATAAAAAAGAAGATCTGTTTAGAAAGGCGGACAACGCCCTTTACCAGGCAAAAAACAACGGCAGAAATCAGGTGGTTTTCTGCAATGGCGACGCAAAGAGTTAAATGCAGGTCTTTCGAATCTTGTCACAGCAAGCAAATTGCCTTTATCCGCAACCTGAATGCTTACCTGTTTTTCCGTAACCGCGACCGGTAAATAATAGCCACCAGGTTCATTCCCAAAACCAGAAATATAAGTACCAGTGCGGTTCCGTATTGCAGATGGCGGGTTTGTTCGATTTCCGTGCCGGCGGTTGCCAGTACATAAATATGATACGGCAATGCCATGACCTGATCAAAGACAGACGTTGGCAGTTTTTTGGTATAAAACACGGCAGCCGTAAACATAATGGCGGCTGTCTCCCCGGCTGCCCGGCTCAATGCTAAAATGCCGCCCGTGAGCATAGAGGGCAGTGCGGCCGGAAGGACCACCCGGTAAATGGTCTGCCACTTGCTGGCGCCGAGCCCCAGAGATGCCTCACGATACGTATCCGGCACCGCGCGCAATGCCTCTTCCGCAGTACCGATAATCACAGGTAACGTAAGAAAGCCGAGCGTCAGAGAACCGGATAATATACTGACCCCCATTTTCATCCAGGTCACAAATAAAGCCAGTCCAAACAAACCGAATACCACGGACGGGACGCCGGCCAGATTGTTGATGCCGAATCGAATGACGCGCAGAACAGGACCCTGTTTGGCATATTCATTTAAATAAATTGCTGACGCGGTTCCCAGCGGGAAGGCAACCGCCATGGCACCGATGCTTAAATAAATGGTGCCGACGATGCACGGAAGAATGCCCCCTTTGGTCATGGAGTCAATGGGCGCCTGGGTTAAAAACGTCCAGTTGATTGCCCGCCAGCCGTTTTTAATTAAAAAGAACAGAATAATCATCAAAGCCAGGGCATTAATGACCGCTGCGATGCGGAATAAATAAAACATTGCCGCCTGCGAGTATTTTCTGCGGCCGGAAGTTTGCTGTGCCAGTGATATTGTCAATTGACTCAATTTTTTATCCTTTGCATTTGTCGGGAAAGAATCCTTACCGACAATACTTTTCATCGGCCATAAATTCTTTTCACTTTCCGACTGCTTTCTTATTTTCACGAATCGGAGCGGGGCAGGAACAAGGCATTTCAGCCTGAAAATGTAGTTCTTTACTTCGATGGCTGAATAACGCAGTTCCTGTTCTGCTCCGGTTTGTGAACTACAATGTACTTGCCCCGACTTGTCTATGTTTGTTTGAAAGATAGTCAGCAATAAAATTAAAAATCAGGGTAAAAACAAACAACACCATGCCCGTGGCAAACAATGCATAATAATGATCTCCCCGAAACGGCGCTTCAGCCATTTCCGCGGCAATACTGGCAGGCATGGGCCGGACCGGATCAAAAATGGATGCCGGCACCATGGCCGCCCCGCCGGCAACCATCAAAACCACCATGGTTTCACCGATGGCCCGGGACATACCCAGAATAACGGCGGTGCTCAATCCGGACAGGGAGGCAGGCAAGATAACCCGGACAATGCTCTCCCAGTGGGTGGCGCCGAGTGCCAGGGACGCTTCTTTCAACTCAATGGGCACACTGGCAATTGCATCCTCGGAAATCGTGCAGATGGTGGGTACGGACATGAATGCCAGCATCAGAGACGCATTAAACAGGTTTAATCCGGTAGGAATGTCGAATACATCCTGCAAAAAAGGGGCAACGATGACCATGCCGAAAAAACCGATGACCACCGACGGCAATGAAGCCAAAAGCTCCACCATGGGTTTGGCAATTTCCTTTACCCGCGCTGTGGCTATTTCAGCCAGATAAATAGCCGTCATAACACCCAGCGGAATAGCGATTGCTGCAGAACATACGGTGACCAGCAGCGAGGCGGCAATCAGGGGGAAAATACCAAAATCCGGGGGATCTGATGTCGGATACCAGTAGTCACCAAAAAGGAAATCCCTGACCGTAACCAGCTCAAAAACAGGGACCCCTTCCCTGACCAGAAAAAATAAAATCATACAGAGAATGGCAATAGATACAAATGCAAGTATAAAGAAAATATACTGAATGATTTTGTCTTTGGCCTGACGTTTGTTATTCATGATTTACCTGAGTCGTAGGAGTTTAGGTAAAAGGCTGAAGGATGAAGGCTGAAGGAAAAAACAAAAATTCGTTTATTTTATCTTCAGCTTTCAGTCTGTTCACCTGATCAGTAAAAATTAGTTTTAATTTATAAAAGTTGATCCAATGGCAAAGTGAAAAGTCTCACCAGTCACATACAATTGGCAAGGCGTGCAAGTCCTGAGGAGCGAGACGTACGAATGTACGTTGAGTGACGAAGGATGCAGCGCAACGCAGAAGATGGGCTTTTCCCGAAGCCATTAGTACAGTGGAACATAACCCGCTTCTGCCACTATCTTCTGCCCCTTGGCCGGATGCATGACAAAGTTGATAAATTTTAATGTCGTGCCAGTCGGCCATCCCTTTGTAAACATATACAGGATACGGCTGACAGGATAAGATCCGGACATGGCATTCTCAGCAGATGCTTCCACATTATTGACGGTCAAAGCTTTTAAGTCTTTGTTCAGATAACTTATTCCAACATAACCGATTGCATAGCTGTTTTTGGCGACAGACTGAGCTACCGCACCGTTTGATGCCTGCAGCAAGGCTCCCGGGTACACTCTTTCTTTTTTCATGATGATTTTTTCCCAGACTTCATAGGTGCCGGAAGACGTATCTCTCGAAATAACAACCACTTTTTTATCCGGGCCGCCAAGTTCTTTCCAGTTTTTAATTTTGCCCTGATAAATGGCTTTCAGCTGGTCTTTTGTCAGATTGGCAACCGGATTTGACGGGTGGACCACCGGAACAATGCAATCATAGGCAACGCCGAAGGGGACCGGGTAAACGCCTTTTTCAACGGCCAGTTTCACTTCTTTATCCTTTATAAAGCGAGACGCGTCAGCAATATCTGTTGTGCCGTCAATGATGGCTTTAATCCCGTTACCGGAACCACCGCCGGAAACAGACACATTCACATCCGGATATACTTTCATGAATGCTTCTGCTGCTTTCTGTGCAATGGGAAGCACGGTGGTGGAGCCTTTAATTTCCAGATTCTCAGCCCAGGCACCTGTTGCCAGGCAAAAAACAGACACTAAAACGATGATTGCTTTTAAAAAATTGAACTTCATTGGTTAATTTCTCCTTTTTTGTTATAAGTATAAAAACATTATGTTCCTTATCCATGGCATGCTCTGAAACCGGGTAACGCATATAACGATTTAATTTATAAACAGATTGAGCTCAACTTAGGTTATCGAATTATTTCTCATAAAAAATCCGTCCCGGTCTTTTTTTTAAGATATCTGATAGTAGGCATGGAATTTGACGATTGTGTTACAGATTACTGAAAATTCAGTGACATTAAATGTCACTGAAATGTCACACAATTTTCATTTTATTGTGACGATTAGCAGATAATTGAATGAATCGTTAAAAACGTTAATGAAAACAGCGGGTACTTGGAAATGACAAAAACAATACTGATTATAGAAGATGAGAAAGATATCTTAAATCTAATTGAGTGGCATTTGCGCGCAGAGGAATATGATGTCGTTAAAGCAGATGATGGCATAAAAGGGCTGGAACTGGCAATCAAAAATCTCCCGGACCTGATTATCCTTGACCTCATGCTCCCCGGTATGGATGGCCTGCAAGTCTGCAAAGCCCTGAATAAAAACCCGAAAACGGAAACCATACCCATTGTGATGCTGACCGCCAAAGGGGAAGAAGTGGACCGGATTGTCGGACTGGAACTGGGGGCGGATGACTATATGGTCAAACCGTTTTCTCCACGGGAACTCACCCTGCGCGTTCGGGCGATCCTCAAACGACTTGAGCAAAAGCAGGAAATACCGGATGAAACAAAACTGAAATACCGTGACCTGGCGATTGACCTGGAAAGCTACAGGGTCTGGATTCAGGAAAAAGAAATTTCCCTGACAGTGACGGAATTCAAACTTCTGCTGGAACTGCTCCAGAACAAAGGAAGAGTCCTGACCCGGGACCAGCTGTTAGACCGTGTATGGGGTTACCAGTTTGACGGATATGCCCGAACCGTTGACACCCACGTCCGGCGTCTCAGGCAAAAACTGGGAGATGAATATGCGGACGCCATTGAGACGGTGCGGGGGATTGGATACAGGTTCAAAGAATGACTTTATATCAGCGGAACAATAATAGCATCACAAAAAGTCCATCTGAGTCTGCTTTAATTAGATTCACCAAGGAAAATAAATGAAATCAATTCGTTTCAGAACACAACTCATGCTGTCTTTCTGGATTGTGGTCATTATGGCTCTGTGCATTCCGGCATTTTACATTTACCAGACCCTGGAAAAAGACATCTACAAAGAAGCCAATGCCCATGCATTTACCCAGCTTGATTTCATCCATTGGCTGCTGAAAGAAAAACCTGATTTTGTTAAAAATCAGGCTCCTGCGCGATTTGAGCGACTTGACCAATGGTGTAAAAAGGTCGGCAAGCAACTCAATTACCGGATTACCGTTGTTGCCGCCGGTGGCCGCGTCATCGCGGATTCTGATGTTGCGTATGATAAAATCAAGTCAATGGATAATCACGCCGGTCGGGAAGAAATTATCAGCGCCCGAAAATATGGCAAGGCATCAAGCATCCGTTACAGCATTACGCTTGAGCGAAAACTGATTTATGCGGCAAAAAACATCAACTTGGCCAATGCTCCGTCCGGAGTTCTCAGGGTAGCGATCCCCCTGTCCACTGTCGAGTCCCGATTGGGATACTTCAGTCGCCAATTCTGGGGAATCCTGTTGGTGATTTTTATCATTTCCACTTTACTCAGCTTATTTCTGGCAAGGCGTCTGGAAAAACCGATACTGGATATCATCGAAGCAGCCACCACCATTGGTGAAGGGAATTATGAAAAACAACTGGATATTGAAACCGGGGTCGAATTTTCTCAGCTTTCTGCCGGGATCAACGAAATGTCCACTAAAATCCAGCAGACTGTTCAGCAGATCATTGAACAAAAACAGGAATTGGAAGCGGTATTGGAAGGTATGGTCGAAGGCGTCATGCTGCTGGATAAGCACGGAAAAATTAAAGCCACCAACGAAGCGCTGACCTGGATTGCCAAATGTGTGCCGTCATGCGTGGGACGACGCCCCATGGAAGTATTTTTAAATCCGGAAATTGCCGAAGCCTGCAACCAGATCCTCAAAGGAAAGGATGCGATCAAACAAAAAGTGGAAATTGATAATAAAACAATTTACGAAGTCAACCTGGTCAAAATCCCGGAAGGCGGCGCGGTGGTTGTTTTCCATGACATCAGTGAGCTGGTTCGCCTTGAAAAAGTGCGACAGGATTTTGTTGCCAATGTTTCCCATGAACTCCGGACTCCGCTGACATCTATTAAAGGATATGCGGAAACATTACAGGACAAAAAATTCAGGGCATCGGACCAGTCGGAAACTTTTGTCAAAACCATTGTAAAAAATGCCGACCAGATGTCAAACATCGTTAATGACCTGCTGGAATTAACAAAGCTTCAGCAGCAGCAGCGGGAAATGACTCGCCTTTCAGCAATTGATGCGGCGGCCTGTTTTTCATCCGCATGGGAAACCTGCATACCCATGTCCAATGAAAAGAAGATTTCGATAGACAACCGGCTGCCCGAAGCATTACCGGTCATGGGGGATAAAAACTCGCTGATACAGGTATTTTGCAACCTTTTAGACAACGCTATTGCCCACAGTCCCCCGGATACAGCAATCTCTGTTTCTGCAGAAACAACGACAGAAGCAGTCACCTTCAAAATTATCGATGAAGGCAGCGGGATTCCGCAGCAGCATCAGGGGCGTATTTTTGAGCGGTTTTACCGCGTTGACAAAGAAAGAAGCCGGGCTTCCGGCGGCACCGGCCTGGGACTTTCCATCTGCAAAAACGCGGTGACCGGGATGGGCGGGAAACTGTGGGTCAAAAGCCCGCCGGATGGCCAGTCAAAAGGGTCTGCCTTTTATTTTTCATTAAATAGGATGGCTTCGTAAAAAGTCCAACTTCTGCGTTGCGCTGCATCCTTCGTTTCTTCAAAGTACGAAAAGTAAGAAAAGTAAGAAAAGTACGTATCATCACTCAGGATTTGCGCGCCTTGCCAATTTTATATGATTGGTGGAACTTTTTTCTTTGCCATCGGATTCTGACTTCCAAATAACTTATTTGAAAATCTCTCAAATCGGTCGGGATTCCATTCCCGACAACTGAGAGATGCCAATTGCCGGGTAAGAAACCCGGCCTGCAAAACTGAAGTCATATTTAATTTTGTGACGTGAAGAAGTATCAATTGATGTTGTTAATGTAATCAAGGAAAAAAAATGGAAATAGAACCAAAATTTACCGCCCGGCACTTAAATTTTTTTTACGGCGATTTTAAAGCGCTGGATGATATATCCATCACCATCAACACCCATCAGGTAACCGCATTAATCGGACCGTCCGGGTGCGGGAAAAGCACGTTTTTAAGATGCTTGAACCGGATGAATGACTTAATTCCCGGCATCCGGGTGGAAGGCAATATCCAGTTGGATGCAGAAGATATTTATGCGTCAAATATTGATGTCGTTAACTTAAGGCGGCGCGTGGGAATGGTTTTTCAAAAGCCCAACCCGTTTCCTAAAACCATTTTTGAAAACGTGGCTTACGGACTGCGCGTAAACGGAATCAAGGACAAAAAAATCCTGAAACAACGGGTTGAAAAGAGTTTAAAACAATCCGCTCTCTGGGATGAAGTCAAGGACCGGATCAATTCTTCTGCTTTAGGTCTGTCCGGGGGACAGCAGCAGCGCCTTTGTATTGCAAGGGCTTTGGCGGTTGAACCGGATGTGCTGCTGATGGACGAACCGGCATCAGCTCTTGATCCAATTGCTACACAGAAAATTGAAGACCTGATTCATGAGTTGAAAAAAAACTTTACCATAATCATTGTGACGCATAGTATGCAGCAGGCAGCCAGGGTATCGGATATTACGGCATTTTTTTATATGGGAAAACTCATTGAAACAGGGGACACGGAAACGATATTTACCCGTCCTTCATTGAAACAGACGGAAGACTACATAACGGGCCGCTTCGGCTAATCCGAAATACTCATGCGCCGGAGCAATTCAGGCACTGCGTTATTCAGCCATCGAAGTAAAGCGCTACGTCTTCAAACTGAATGCCTTGTTCCTGAACCGCTCCAACACCTGAGTATT
The DNA here is from genome assembly GCA_030145385.1 of Desulfococcaceae bacterium. Taxonomy (GTDB): domain Bacteria; phylum Desulfobacterota; class Desulfobacteria; order Desulfobacterales; family Desulfosalsimonadaceae; genus SURF-3. The sequence goes on along the minus strand of JAQYVU010000083.1, from coordinate 7,424 downwards.
CCGGATTGATTGATCAGATAAATAATTGAGAAATCAAGCTAAACAAATTTCTCATGAGTATGAGCAATGCCGGATTAAATATTTAGGAGAAAAAATGGAACGACATTTTATAAAAGAACTTGATGATTTAAAAATGACTTTATTGAACATGGCCGCATTGACCCGGCGTGCGTTTGAAAAAGCCACGCAGGCATATTTGAACCGAGACGAAGCCCTGGCCCGTTCAGTTGTTGAGGGGGACAGGGAAATCAACAATCTGGAGCTCAAGATAGATCAGATCGTCTTAAAGTTACTGGCATTGGAGCAGCCCATGGCCAGGGACCTGCGCTTTATTCTCGGGGCCACCAAAATCAGCAAGGAACTGGAACGGATTGCCGATCAGGCAGTAAATATTGCCGAACGGTCCCTTTTTTTATGCCAGCATCCGCCGCTTGATCACTTACCGGCTATGGATCAATTAATCGAAGTGGCTGACGCCATGCTCGATGCGGCCATCACATCCTTTGTGGAGGAAAACACCCAGAAAGCCATCAGAATTCGTCAAATGGATGATATTGCCGATAAATACACGCTTGAAGTGCTTCAAACACTCATTGACAAGATGGTGAAAAGTACGCCGGGCGCTGAAAAACGAATTTTAAACACCCGGCGAGCCGTCCAGACCATTATCATTTCAAGATGCTTAGAACGCGTGGGGGACCTTGCGACCAATATCGGAGAGCATGTGGCATTCATTGTTGAAGCGATTAATATTAAGCATCAGAAAATTGACTTTGATGAATAGATGGCGTCGCTAAAAGTCCTTTTTACTGCGTTGTAGGTATTTTTCAGCCCCTCAATATACGACTTGTATGATTTTGGGCCTGAAAAATCACTACGCCTTGTATATGGAACTTTTAACTTAGCCATCTGAATATTTTTACGATTTTATGCTTAATGGTCTTACAAATTCTTGAGAGTTATGGACAAAAAATTTATCAGGGCCTCATAATACTGCAGGATTTAAGCAATGCGCTCACTTCACTTTTTGAAAGATGCCGCCATTGCCCCATTTTCAGGTTACCAATATGAAGCGTTGAGATCCGGATCCGGTGCAGACTGACCACCCGGTTATCGACCTTTTCCACCATCCGGCGAATCTGGCGTTTACGCCCCTCTTTTAGAATAATTTTAAAACTGGATTCAGTCATGCGGTCTATGCTTGCCGGCCGTGTTTTTTTATTGTCGATGACAACGCCCTGCCTCAGTATCTCAAGGAATTTATCTTTGATCGGTTTTAAAGTTTCAACCTTGTATTCTTTCTCATGGTCAAATGACGGATGGATCAGCCGGTTGTGAAGTTCGCCGTCATTGGTCAGGAGCAGCAGGCCCGTGGAATCTTTATCCAATCTTCCAACCGGATTTAATCGCGTTTTAATATCAATCAGGTCAAAGACGATTTTTCTGTCGCCATGATGACGGCTGGTGATATATCCGGCCGGTTTATTCAGCACAACATAAATCATATGATTTTTTATCCGGACAATTTTCCCGTCCACTTCCACCCGGTCTTTTTCCGGATCCACCTGAACACCTTGTTCGATGACCGTTTCACCATTAACCCTGACCCTGCCGGCTTTTATATATTCTTCGCCCTTTCGCCGGGAACAGACCCCGGCACCGGACAAATACTTCTGCAGTCGAACCATAATTATGAATTCACTTTGATTTTGTTGATTACAACGATGATTTTTTGCCATCCGTTATGCTAAGATTTTCTTTAAAAAAAAGCATTATAATGCACTATCGAGTTGAAATTTTATTCTTATATCAATATTTTAAAATAATAAAAACACATAAACCGCTGACCTGAAAAAGCAATGCATTGCTTTGCATCATCTGAACGGCACACCTCATTGCCATATTCAATTGATGCATGAATGTGCCTTGTCATTCAATTGTAACATAGACTTCTTTTTTTCTTCACATAACCGACATTATAAGTTCACACAAGATTTCTATTTATCTCAATTAACTTCATCAAAACAATAGAAGCTTTAATTTTAAACCAAGAATTTTTTTAAATATTAACCAAGGAGAAAAAATGATGAAAAAAGTAAAAATTTGTTTGCTGACTGTTTTATGTTTTATAGGGGTGTATTTATGCATGCCCATGACTGTATTTGCAGATGTCATGACTCAGGATTTTATTGAAAATCTGACGATTAAAGGAGACCTTCGGATTCGTTATGATTACCAGGACAATAATGATGGGAAAGATGATCCCAAAGACCGCCTGCGGGCAAGATTCCGCTTAGGCATGGCATGGCAGAACCCCATGGAAAAATGGACAGTCGCTGCCGGGCTGGCCACCGGCGGCCTTGACGGCAATACTACCAACGCAACATTCTCTGACGAAGAGATATTTGAAACCGGCGATATTCGCTTAGACTATGCCTATGCCGAACACAAAATAAAGAACATTACACTGATTGCCGGACAGCACAAAAACAAATTTTACTCATCCATGGCTTTGTGGGACGGAGATGTCCGGCCGGCCGGTTTTACGGGACAGGTAAAGTTTGACCCCTTCTTTGTAACGGCCGGTTATTTCCAGGTCAGATATATTGACAGGGATATTGCCAGAATGGCAGCCGCGCAGATGGGTATTGATACAGGTGACCTGGTGGCGGCGATCGGTTACTATGACGTGAACCGCGTGGATGGATTTATAGACGCGGAAAATATTGACCCGGACTATAAATATCAGATCGTTGATTTCTATACCCAATACACGCTTAAACTGGATTCGGTCAAAATCACACCCCTTGCCCATGTATTTTATAATGCAGGCGCAAAAGGTGAAAAAGGCCAGAGTGTCCAGGGCGGCGATCTTGATCCGGAAGATGAAAATCTCGGCTGGCTGGTTGGCGCTAAAGTCAAAGTGAATAAATTCAGCTTTGGCTTAGAATATGGCGAAGTCGGCGCGGATGCGGCTATTCAGGATATCAAGGACAGCGACTGGGGTTCCGGTCTGGGGTCAACAGATATCAAGGGATGGAAGGCGTCTGCCGGCTACAAACTGACCAAACACTGTGAATTTAGTACAACTTATTTTTACACAGAACCCATGGAACGCAAAGATTACGCGGTCAAAGATGTCAATCGCGTACAGGTGGACCTGAAATATAAATTCTAAGCGCCCTCCGCAACCCATTAAAAAAATATCACTTATTCTCTATTCTCACATTCTTTAAAAAGGGGGGACCGGCAGGTTCTGCATTCGGGGTTGTCGATGGTTGACAGGATTTGTGCGATGGCTTCTGTTTCCGATGAAAAAATATGATCAGCCCCGATGTTGTCGAGGTACCCTCCCCGCTCGAGAACATCCCTGGCGTTCTGCTTGAGGCCGCAAAGATATAAATCACCGCGTAGCCCCCGCCTTCGCCTGGCTTCGTTGACCAGCATTTCCGCGCCGGTGATATCAATAAAATTGATGCCGCAGGCCACAATCAGCAAATGACATTTGCACGGGAGATGTTTGTCGATTGACTGCAGGAACTCCACGACATGATTCACTGCGCCGAAAAACAGGGAACCGTCCACGCGGATGATTTTAAACGCCGGGCACCGGGAATCTTCCTGGGCAATCAACTGCGCGGGGGCATCCGGGTCCGGGATGAGGTTTACGACTTCAGGATGGGCGGTCCGGGAAAGGTACAGAAACAAAGACATCAGCACACCCGCGTATATGGCAAACTCCAGATCGAAAATCAGGGTGGCGGCAAATGTGGTCAGCAGAATGGCGGCTTCCTGCTTGCTGGTTCTGACAATAACGCGGATATGATGAAAATCAATCAGACTAAATGCCACCAGCAGGATCACTCCGCCCATTGCCGGAATCGGCAGATATTCGGTTAACGGCGCAACCAGGAGCAGGATCATCGCGAGGAACACGGCGGAAAAAACCGCGGACAGGGGTGTCATGGCACCGGCATGATAATTAATCCCGGACCGGGTAAACGATCCGGAGCCCGCGTAGCATGAAAAAAAACTCCCGCAAATATTGGACACCCCCTGGCCGATAAACTCCTGGTTGCCATCGATAAGCTGGCGGGAGTTTGCCGCAATGGAGCGTGCGATTGACAGGGCTTCGATAAGTCCGATCAGCGCGACCGGGAATGCCTTGGGTGCCAGTTCCCGAATGGTGTCTAAGGAAATATCCGGCATTGAAAACGGCGGCAGGCGGCCGGGCAGACCTTCCATCAAGCGGATGCCATGGGATTCCGCACCCAGAAACAGACCGATCAGACTGCCGATAATCATGGCAATCAGAAGCCCGGGCCAGCGGGGCCGGTAAATTTTAAACAGTACGGCACAGCAAAGGGTTCCGGCAGCAACCATCAGGGCATAGGGATTTATACTGCTGATGGCCCCTATGATATTCAGCCAGTCGGCAAAAAAGGATTCAGAACCGGCCATCCGGATGCCGAACACATGCCTTAACTGGCTGGTGGCTATCAAAATGGCAGCGCCGGCCGTAAAACCGACAATCACGGAATGGGACACGAAATTCACCAGGATTCCCATGCGGGCCAGCCCGAATATCAACTGAAAAATACCGGCCAAAAAGGTGAGAGTAAGGGCCAGGCGGATAAATTCCGCTGAACCGGGTTCGGCCATGGGGCTGAGGGAAGAAAAAATCACAATGGAAATGGCGGTGGTGGGCCCGGATATCAGGTGCAGGGAAGAGCCGAACAATGCGGCAACCAGCGGGACAACGATGGCGGTGTATAAACCGTATTCCGGCGGCAGGCCGGCGATCATTGCAAACGCAACCCCCTGGGGCAGAACAATAATCGCCCCGGTCAATCCTGCCATAAGGTCTGCCCGGACAGTATCCCAGCCCAGAAAATTCCACCAGCGCAGGAACGGGAAAATTCTCCGCAGGAAGGTCATTGAAGGGTTCGGCGGGTTTTGGTATTTATCAAATTCCATACGCGATTAGTCTTCGATCAAATGCGGGACAATATTAACGTTCACTTTTTTTACGCCCGCAACATTCTCAACCAACCGGTTCACTTGTGCGGTGATCCTTTTTTCATCGACCAGAGATCCCCGGATACTGAGGTAAACAACCCCCTTCACGGCATCAGCTTTTGCTTTCGGGAAATCACGCACCAGAGCCGCCTCAACCTGGGCGATTAATGACAGGTCATCAAGCATTTCAAGGCTTTGGGGAGTTGTCTGGAAGCACGGGCGCTGAAGCACGTGGATGATAGTGGAAACCGCATCGGCGACTCTCATGGTATCCAAATGCAGGGTCACATCATAAAACCGCTGATCCCATGTGTCTAAGCCGTAAAGCGCCATGCTCCATTTGCGGCGCTCGGCATCATCCCTGACCAGCATGTGGCGGGCCTGTTCAGCCGATATGTTTTCGCGTTTCACTTCTTCGGTGACCCGGTCATCCAGGTTGGCGATAATCCGTACTTTCAATATATGCGGAATCTTCTGCAAAAAGGCGTGACCGGCCAGGCCGTGATAAATCAGGTTGTCGTTTTGAAGGCGTTTAAGAAAAGCCGCCCGAAAGAAAGCGATATACCTTTCCTTGCCATAGGAAAACCGGTCCAGAACTGACGGCGCGTCATGGATGGCCCGGACCAGCTTGATTTCAGGGATATTGAATTGCTCGGACGCTTCGAGAATAATTTCACGGGAAATGCATTCATAGCCCAGAATCCCGGCCAGTTTTTCGGCAATTTCCTTTCCCCGGCTGTATGATCCTCTGGAAATCGTCACAATAGACATGATGCCCCTCTTATTTAAGCGGCTGTATTATCTAATTGTCTCTTAACAGGGTGGTGAAAAACGCCAATAAAGGCAATGCAGACCCGCAGCCCGGAATTTCAGCATGGCGGGTCTGCAAAGTTGTCAAATATTGTGAAAAGGATTGACGGTATGGTGGTCGTCTTCTCTTAACTGTCCGCTGAAAATCACTTGTTTGACGCCTTCCATCTCTGCTGCAATGGATTTAATTTCAGCCAGTACTTTGGATTTTACTTTTTTAGAGGCTTCAATATTGCTGATATTGACGACACCGTTATGGGCCGTCACGTTCAGCATGGGTTCGATTTTTACCACAGCGGCTTTTATTTCCGCGGCAAGAAGCAGATTGTCGAGAATTTTCCGGGATTCAGGGGTTGCCTGAAAAGTCTGTTCCTGAACCGTCCGGTAAATCATTTCCGTGGCATCGTTAACCGTTATGGTTTTGATCTTCAGAACCATGTCGAACAACTGACTATCCCATGTATCGATACCGTAAAGCTGAAGGCTCCATTTGCGGCGCTCGTCATCATCTTTTTTCAGGATATAACGCGCTTTTTCCGCTGAAATATTTTCCCGTTTTACCTCTTCCGTCACCCGTTCTTCCATATCGGCAATAATTCTGATTTTAAAAACATGAGGGATATTCTGAAGAAAAAAGTGCCCGGCCAGGCCGTGATACACCACATTATCCTTTTGCACGTGCTTTAATAGCGATTTACGAATATAGCTGATATAACGTTCTTTACCATGGGTAAAGCGTTCAAGCACTGACGGGGCATCATGAATTGCCCGGACCAGCTTGATTTCAGGGATATTGAATTCCTCGGAGGCTTCCAGAAGTATGTCCCGGGATATACATTCATAGCCCAGCTTCTGAGCCAGTTTTTCAGCGACTTCTTTTCCCCGGCTGAAGGAGCCTCTGGAAATCGTGATAATAGACATAACTTGTTCCTTTTTTAAATAATTAATGACAGTCAGAAGTTGAAGAAACCAACCGAAATAAAACGAAAAAAAATTCCCGGTCAAAATCCCGGGAGCTGTTTAATCTTCCCGGCTCCGGATATACTGAAAACGTTACGAGTGAAAGTAAATGCGGCGAGGAAAATAACAAATTTGAAAACGGCAACTCAAAGATGGATATCAGAACCACTTGTGTATAAGTATACGCAGATTTTGTTTATTTAAAAGGTTTTTTTCGTTTTTTTTGACTGAACCGGGTAATAGTTGATAACAAATTTTACTGCGGTATTCCCAGTATCAGCTTAGACACCATCTTGACTTTGCCCCATTTGCCTTTTTTATTTTTCATCTGGATTTCATTTAATTCTTCAAATGTTTTGGGCGGGATGGCCTCCTGCTCCTTTTTCATCAGCGATATGGCGTCAAATTTACAGGCAGCCACACAATTACCGCAGCCAATGCATTTATTGGCATTCAGCTTTAGCGCAGAAATTTTTTTGTTTTTCTTTTTAACAATAATCGCCTCAACCTGGCATTTTTTGGCGCAAAGACCGCATTTGGTGCATTTATCCAAATCAAGAACAGCAAAATAATTGGCTGCCCAGAAATCCAGGGGACGGGGGAGTTGTTTTTGAATACTGAGCATACCGCAGCAG
>JAQYVU010000191.1 GCA_030145385.1 Desulfococcaceae bacterium | reverse complement strand
CGCCTCTATTGTTTCCGAATACGTCGTATTCAGCGAGACAAGCAACTCTTGTTTTTCGGCAAGATGCTTTAACAAAACCTGCAGCTGATCAGTAATATTTGAAATTTCTGTATCTGCCGCGTCATCAGACTGTATTTCCACTATCTGTTTTTCGGTTAATGCTATCTGATCCTTGTTTTGACCCAGAAGCGGGGCCACCGTTTTCTGTTTTATGGAGATTTCATTGATTCGTTCTGAAAGATCCCGAACCGCAGTCTGGATTTCCAGCCACGACTTTTCAAGTTCTTTTACCGTTGTTTCCGGCTGGATCAGCAGGTTATTTAAAATCGGCAGCTGGATTTTATAAGCATTGATATCCTCCAGCCTCCTTTTTTTTGACTGCCCGGCCTGACTGAACTGATTTTTCAGATTTTCGATATTTTTAAATTCGCTAATAAGGGCTTCACCGATAGAGGCCCTGAGCGCGTCATATTTTAATAAAGGAGTTTCATTCTGGGCAAAACCAACGGAAGAAAATAATGTCAGCATTGCCAAAAGTATAAAGAGGGTCCTCAACCAATATCGGATTCCTGTATTTCCCATAAGGGATAACGCCTTTTACCTGAATTGAGCGATTAAAATTTTTTAACTGATTTACTTTTAATACTTTTTTTCCGAGTCACAACCACTTTTTATTTTTAAACCACCAGATCATTAAAGAAAAAACCGTGATCACCAGCACCCAGAAAGCCGGATAAGCATATCGCCATTCCAGTTCCGGCATATATTTAAAATTCATCCCGTAAATCCCGGCAAAAAAGGTTAACGGAATAAACAGCGTGGCCATTACCGTGAGCACCTTCATGGTTTCGTTCATTTTATTGCTCACGCTGGACATATAGGAATCAAGAGTCCCGGACAGCAGATCCCGGTATGTTTCAACGGTATCAATGACCTGAATAACATGATCATATACATCCTGGAGGTAGACCTTGACACCGCTATGGATTAACTCGGACTCTTTCCGTAACAGGCTGCTGATCATTTCCCGCATCGGCCAGATCGTTTTTCGTAAAAAAACAATCCGGTGCCGGACATCGTGAATGGCATTCAGCGTTTTTGTTGTCGGATTTCCCAATGATTCATCCTGGATCGCTTCAATTTCTTCTCCCATTTGTTCAAGAATAACATAATAGTGATCCACAATCATATCGATGAGCGCATATCCAAGGTAATCAACACCGGATTTCCGGATACGGCCCTTTGCCTTTATCAGGCGCTCCCGGACCGGGCCAAACACATCGCTTTCCCTTTCCTGAAACGAAATAAGATAATCCGGTCCGATAACCAGGCAAACATGTTCAAACAGAAGTGATGACGCTTCGGGTTCCCGGAAGACCATTTTTAAAACAAGAAACAGATAATTTTCGTAATCATCAATTTTTGCCCGATGATGGGTGTTGACAATATCTTCCATGAGCAGCGGATGAAGATCAAACTGTTTTCCGATATTTTCTACGATTGCCAGATCATGAATTCCGGAAAGATTGATCCATGTCACAGAATCCTCTGCCATGCAGTGCTTTATATCTTCAGCCGTGGCCTCGGGAAATTCATCCAGCCGCTCTGCATTATAATCCATGATAGAAATTTTGACCGGTTCATCTGTTTTCTCTCCGACATAAACCATAGACCCCGGAGACAGACCGATTTTTCTCTTTGATTTAAAGATTACCATTTATTCTCCTGTTTATGTCGAAAAAGCTGAAAAGCCCGCACCAGAGGCATTTTTATCCAAAAAATCATATATTTAATCGTATTATCTTAGATTTTAGAGCAATATGGCAAGAAAAAAGATCATTTCCCCTAAATTACGGCCGAGCAAATACCACTTATTTTTTAATTCCTTTGTTGGAATCAAGTTTAAAGATGAAAATAAATAAGGTGGCGGAAGGTATGTTTAATAAAAAATCAAAGAAAAAAAACAGTTAATCCTGAATAATTTGTTTTTTTCAGCCGGAGGAGGTCCAATGCCTCCGAGTGATTTATTTGTATATTTTCAGCCGGGACACCCTCCGGCTACTATCTGATTTTTAAACTTTTTACTCAAATCCTTGTTGCGCACACCATTGAAAAAATGTAGACTGCTTTACAACGTTGCACGGAAATGATACTTTTTTTGAAAAACTCAATTAATTGTATAGGAAATTTGTAAATGGGTGAACTTTACTACTATGTTTGGGAATTTGTGACAAGTGTCACAATCATTATTCTGGTTGCCGCATACATTATTCATGACCGCCTGACGCTGAAGTATGAGAAGCTTGAAGAAAACGAAAGAGATCTTAAATTGGAACGGTTAAGCATGATGATCAAGGTAACCCTTGGCCTGACGGCTTTTTTGGGCGGCCTGGGCTGGATTTTTTATATGCAGACCCACACGCTTTATATCAGCCCGGAACTTGAAGGCTTTCATAACCTGGTTCCGGCAATTGTGATGAGCGTCATCGGCCTGATCGTGCTGGGCGGGGGTATTCAAAAATATTTAAAAGTGCGCAAGTAAAATTAATCTAAGATTATTCCTTTCTTGGCTTGATTTTACGCATGGCCCGTTCGGCCAGCGCTGTAATCGTTAAAGGCGGGTTGACGCCCACCCCATCCCACCTTGCCCGACAACTCGGGCAAAGACGTTGATTTGAGTTTCAGCAACCGTCTTATAATTCCCAATGCGCCAGGTGCGACCATAATTTTGCTTTAAATGGTTTTTCTGTTTTTTTCAAGCTGCCCGGGGATTTGCTGAACCAACAGCAATGAGAAGAAACTGAATATCGCACCGCCCACAAACGGAATCCGGTAATCCACCATCCACAACAGCCCACCCACAGCCGGCAGAAAAACCGCAGCAATATGGTTGATGGTAAATCCCACGGCCATGGACGGGGCAATATCCCTGGGATCGGCAATTTTCTGGAAAAACGTCCGGATGGCAATGGCAAAATTAAAAAATACATGATCCGCCACATACAAAAACGCCACCACTATTTTGGATTCCACCATTGCATAGGAAATGAAAATGAAAATTAAGGAAAAATACTCCAGCGACAGCACGCTTCGTTCACCAAACCGGACAATACACCTTCCGATAAACGGGCTTAAAAAATAATTAATGATATTGTTTACCAGAAAGAGAACCGCGATTTCCTGAACGGAAAAATCAAATTTTTTCACCAGCAGAAAAACGGCAAACGCGACAAAAATCTGACGCCGGGCACCAGCCATAAATGTCAGAAAATAAAACAGCCAGTATTTTTTCCTAAATACCATTTTCTTGCGCTGGGGAATAATGTTTTTATCTGATGGATTCCGGGTCAGGGCCCATGCACCCGCAATAATAATCAGAAATCCGGATAAAAGATACAATTGTGTGTAGGTCATGAATGATGCCAGCATAAAGATCATGGCGCCGGTACACACATTACTGGCAGACGCCAGGCTTCTCAGTTTACCAAAAACTATCGGAGATGTTTTTTCATCAAAATACTGCAATGTCAGCGACTGGTTGGTGGTTTCGAAATAATGAAACCCGAAACTCATAATCAGGGTGGTGAACAGCAGACCGTAAAATGTCGGCATAAGACCGGTGGCCGCCACACCGATTCCCAGAAGAAGGACCGACAGGGCAGAGAGCCGATGTTCTTTGATGATCAACAGCGCATAAACCACCAGCAGCGCGAGAAATCCGGGTATTTCACGAACCGATTGGAGAATTCCAATATGGCTTCCGTTCAAATCAATGACATGGACGGCAAAATTATCAAACAGGGTTCGCCAGACATGCAGTCCGGCGGTTGCACAAATGGTTAATACCATTAAAAACCGGTACATGTGTTTATTCTGAATTTCTTTCATATTATTTTATCATTTTTAATAATTATTAGAACAGGAGTAATTCGGCCGATACAGTGCGCCTGTTAAGCAACAGGTAAATGCGGACGATTCCCAGACATTACCATCAACAGAGCCGTTGCCGTCTTTTATCAGATTAATCTTTAATGTCAAAAATTTACTGATATTATTATACATTATTTGTACCCGTTCACGGGGTCGAAATTATTAATTTTTTATAAACCACTGGCCTGTAAGCGTTTACAGGGTGCCGCAGATGCGAGGCGCCGGGCTCGAAGACGTACTTGTCGTACTTCAAGTGCCCGGGAACAAAGCAGATGCGGTGCCCTGTGAACGCTTACCATTATTTTAACCATCACGATCCCCTGCAAAGCACGCAAAATACAAAAAAATTTATCCTTCACAAAACCCAGGAACCATCTGAATAGGTATTACATCTTGTAATTTAAATTGTTTTTGGTTATTTTTTTATCAA
>JAQYVU010000082.1 GCA_030145385.1 Desulfococcaceae bacterium | reverse complement strand
TGTCTTACCATTATGATGCGCCTTTTGGAGCCGTCACCGCAGCAAAGGAGGTCTTAAGTGGACTTTGATCTAAGCAAACAGCAAGAGATGATTCGAAAAGAAGTTCGAAAATTTGCGGAAAAAGAAATAGCGCCCATTGCCGCAGAACTCGATGAGACTGAAACATTTTCAAATGACCTGACAAAAAAAATGGGTAAAATCGGTCTGTTCGGCATGTTTGTCTCTGAAAAATACGGGGGACAGGAACTCGACTATATTTCATACATTATTGCGGTGGAAGAAATCGCCAGGGTTGACGGATCCCAGGCAGCCACCGTTGCGGCCGGGAACTCACTCGGCATTGGTCCGATATATTATTTTGGATCCGAAGCTCAGAAAAAAAAATATCTTCCCAAACTTTCAACCGGTGAAGCCTTGTGGGGATTTGGTCTTACTGAACCCACAGCCGGTTCAGATGCCGGCGGAAGTAAAACAAATGCCGTTTTAGACGGTAATGAGTGGGTGATTAACGGGTCCAAAATTTTTATCACCAACGCGGCCTGTGATTTATCGTTGGGAGTCACTGTTCAGGCGGTAACCGGCAAAAAACCGGATGGAAAAAATGAATACAGTTGTTTTCTGGTGGAACACGGAACACCCGGCTTAAAAGCCGTACCAATGCACAAAAAAATGATGTGGCGGGCATCCAATACAGCGGAACTTTATTTTGATGATGTCCGTATTCCTAAAGAAAATATTCTTGGCGAACAGGGAAGCGGATTCCATCAGATGCTTCAGACTCTGGATGGCGGTCGTTTATCTATTGGATCCATGGGGTTGGGGGGTGCACAGGGTGCTTATGAAATGGCGTTAAAGTATGCCAAAAGCCGTGAGCAGTTCGGCAAACCGATTTCAAAATTTCAGGCGATCGCCTTCAAACTAGCGGATGCGGCTATTGAACTGGAATGTGCCCGAAATCTTCTCTACAAAGCCTGCTGGTTAAAAGATCATAAGCGGCCATTCCAAACAGAGGCTGCCATGGCAAAGGTTTACTGTTCGGAACTGATGGGGCGGGTAGCTAATAATGCTGTGCAGATTCATGGCGGGTACGGCCTGATGAAAGAATACAATGTAGAGAGATTTTTCCGGGATCAGAAACTTTTGGATATTGGTGAAGGAACATCAGAAGTCCAGCGGCTTGTTATTTCCAGATACATTGGTTGCTGATCCTGATTGTTGAAGGCAGTAAATTTTTAATTTTTTTTGTTTACCTTGCGGAGGGAACCATGACTGAAAAAGTATTACAGGTCGAAATAGAAAATCAGGTAGCGCTTCTAACCTTAAACCGGCCTGAAATTATGAATTCCGTGAATTTTGAACTTTTGAACGCACTGCGTGATGCTGTCGAGGATATTCGATTTAATTCAGATGTCCGGGTGGTTATCATTACCGGGGCCGGCGAAAAAGCTTTCTGTGCCGGGGCTGATTTAAAGGAACGAATCACGTTAACACCGCCGGAGGTTAAAAAATTCATTTATACGATCCGCACGTTGTTTACCAGTATTGAATCCTTGAATAAACCGGTGATTGCCGCTGTCAACGGAATCGCCCTGGGCGGCGGTACCGAACTTCTGCTTGCCGCCGATATCCGGATTGCGGCAATGAATGCGAGTATGGGGCTTACCGAAGCGCGTCTTGCAATTATTCCCGGGGCCGGTGGGACTCAGCGTTTGCCGAGACTGATCGGCCGGGGCAAGGCAAAAGAATTAATCTTTACCGGGCGTCGGGTAGATGCAAAGGAAGCGCTGCAGATTAATCTGGTGAACAAAATCTGTGAAAAGGATCTTCTAATAGATGAAGCAAAAAATATGGCGGCAATGATCTGCGAATGCGGGCCGATTGCCATAGAACAGGCCAAGTATGCCATTAACGCGGGCCTTGAAACAGACCTTCACACCGGGCTTACCATTGAATCAAATGCTTACTGGATTACCATTCCCACGGAAGACCGATTAGAGGGCCTTGCTGCATTTCGGGAGAAGAGGAAACCCGTTTACCAAGGCAAATAATAACGATCCCTGAAATGGCTATTTTGTACAATTTCTTCGTCAGGCTCAGATTTTAATCTTCAAAATACGAACAGTATTCCTCCGGTTAAAATTTTCACCTTTCTTGAACTTGAACAATATTTCTCATTTCTGAATGCATTTAATCGATTTGTTGAGAGAATTTAAGAAACTGTCATAATTTATAAAAAAAATAAAAAAGGAACGACAATGACAGATACAGCCATTCAAAATCGGCAGCACTGGGAAAATGAGGAAAAGAAGTTAGACGAACTGGTCCATCGCGCCATGTTTCCGGGGGGTGATAAAGCCATTGATAAGTTGCGAAAACAAGGCAAAAAACCTGTCCGTGAACTCATTGAACTGCTGATAGATTCAGGCACACGGTTTTATGAACTCAGCAGTATCGCGGGGTTCGGGATGGATTATCCCGGCGTTGCTGATGTCCCCTGCGGCGGGGTGGTCACAGGCGTCGGCAAGATCAATGGCAACTGGACCATGATATTTGCCAATGATAGCCGGGTCAAGGCCGGTACCTATTTCCCCATTACATTAAAAAAACATATCCGCGCACAGTCCATTGCCGAGAAGAACGGTTTAAATTGTGTATACATTGCGGATTCCGGCGGCGCTTTTCTTCCTATGCAGGCAGATGTTTTTCCGGATGATCAGCATTTCGGGACCATGTTTTATAATATGGCGCGGATGTCTGCCAATGGCTTAAAACAGATTACCTTAAGTACCGGCGGCAATACCGCGGGCGGTGCGTATATTGTTTTTATGGCATGCCAGTCCGTGATGATTGACCAGATGTCATATTCCTTTCTCGGGGGCCCGCCCCTGGTCAAAATGGCCACCGGTGAAGTGATATCCGCAGAAGACTTAGGAGGCGCCCGTGTGCACACCCATGTTTCAGGCGGGGCTGATCATTTTTGTCAGAGTCAGGATGATGCCATTGAACGGGTACGGGAAATCCTTTGTCTGGAGGCGCCGCAGAAAATGAATCTGCACCGGTATGAAGAACGTCCGCCCTTAGTAGACCCGAACAGCATATATGAATTGCTCCCTTCATCAACCAATCAGACGATGGACGGACGGGCGATACTTAAAACCATAGCGGATGACAGCTATTTTATCGAATATAAAGAACATTACGCTCCTGGAAGAGGGGACAATATTCTGGCCGGAAAAATCAGGATCAAGGGGATACCAACGGGAGTGATCGCGTCGAATAAAATCGGTGTAATTTTTGAAGAAGCAGCCCGCAAGGCGGCTGAATGGATTGTCCGGTGCAGTCATGAAAAAATTCCTCTTATATTTTTACAGGGGTCTCCGGGGTATATGGTCGGTTCGGATTCCGAACATAACGGCATCGGCAAGTACGGTTCCGATATGGTCAGGTCGGTATCCTGCGCCCAGGTACCGAGAATCCAGATGGTGATTGGCCCGGACAACGGGGCTGCCAATTACGGTATGTGCGGCAGGGCCTATCGCCCGAATTTTCTCTTTACGACCATGCGCGGCCGAACATCAGTGATGAGCGGAAGAAGTGCCGGCGGCGTTTTACTTTCCATTGAGGAACGAAAGCGTGCGGTGACCGGAAATCTAATGACAGATGAAGAAAAGCAGGCGTTTTTTCAGAAAATGGCTGATAAATATGACGGCGAAGCCCATCCGTTTTTCTGCGGATCCCGTATATTAAATGACCGGGTATTGAAATTTTCCGAAATCCGCGACTGGCTGGCAATGGCCCTTGAGGTCAGCTTGCTCAAGCCCATCGGGGAACCGAAATTTGGAAACGTCAGATTTTAATTAGTGGTTGAATGAAACCCAACAAATCGAATGGGCTCAATCCAACATGCATAAATTGAACTTTTCGTTCAGGGACTAATTAGGAATTAAAATTCTAAAATTAAGAATTAATTTTAAGGGGGGGTTATGGCTGAATTAAAGTATCCGAAAAATGTTGTATTGGGAGATATTACGGTAAGAGACGGTTTCCAGCATGAAGAACAGTTTGTGTCAACAGATGCAAAGCTCTGGGCACTTGAAGAGTTGATTCTTTCAGGATTTAAACGCATTGAAGTCACTAATTTCGGGAATCCGAAAGGCATGCCGCAATTCAAGGATGCGGATGAATTATATGAAAAATTGTATAAAAGCAGAAAAGTAAAGCATCTGCTGGATGAAGTGGAAACAACATCGATAACCATCCGTGAGCGGGCCGTGGACCGTGCCATTGAAGCAAAAAAACGCGGCGCAGGACCGGATCGGATTCTGTTCATGGTCTCCACCAGCGAATCTCATCATAAAAAAAATTCAGGGCTTTCCCTGGAAGAATACTGGAAAATGTGTGAAGCCTATATTCCCAAAGCCCATGCCGCGGGTATGAAGGTTTGCGGAACCGTGAGCACCATTTGGGGTTGTCCCATTGAAGGCCCCACCGAGTTGAAAAAGGCGGTTGAATTCACGCAGCGCTGGCTGGATATCGGTGCGGATGATATTGAACACGCGGACCATGACGGCTCAGCCCCCCCCAATAAAGTCTATGAATATTTTTCCATGATTTTAGATGCCATTCCGAATCCCGCGCTGCATATCGCGCATTTTCATATGACCCGCGGTTGGGGCCTGGCCAATGTGCTGGCATCGCTTCAGGCTGGTATCACGCACTTTGAGTCGACATTGGGTGGTACCGGGGGCCAGCCGGCAAACTTTGTTGACGGGGTGCCGGTTGCCGGCACCGGTTCTTACTATTATCAAGATCCGACCATCACCGGCCTGGTATCGACTGAGGACATGGTGGTCATGATGGATGAAATGGGGATTGATACCGGTCTGGATGTGGACCGTGTGTTAAAAACCGGCCTTATGCTTGAAAAAATTTTAGGCCGGCGCCTGCGTTCCGAAAGCGCGCATTCCGGTCGTATTCCGAAAGAGTTGACGGGACGATCATAGTCATTTATCTTATTTTTTAAACAGTTTTGTTTATCACTGTTTACAAAATTCTGATTAAAGAAAATCTGTTTAATTGTCTCTTTTGATCAAGACTTCTGCTGCAGATACCTGATCAGTGGAGATAGTTCTTTTCACATGCAAATGAAAAGGATCAGGAAATTATGTCCAAGATGCTCTGGCAACCGCCTGAAGATCGAATCAGGCAGTCCAATCTATATCGTTTTATCCAATTTGTTAACGATCGTTACAGCCTAAATTTTGTCGGTTATGATGATCTTTATCAATGGTCGGTCACGAACATATCTGATTTCTGGGCTGCTATGTGGGATTTTGCACAAATAAAATACTCAAAATCCTATGATCAAGTGGTGGATCAGACGGATAAAATGCCGGGCAATAAGTGGTTTGAAGGCGCACGTCTTAATTTTGCCGAAAATTTATTACGTTATCGTGATGACCAGACAGCCATTATTTTCAAAGGAGAAACCCAGACAACAATTCGTATCACGTATGCAAAACTCTATGATGAGGTGGCCTGTGTCGCAGCATCTTTAAAATCGATGGGCGTGACAACCGGAGATCGCGTGGTCGGTTTTATGCCGAATATGCCCCAGTCCATTATTGCCATGCTGGCTGCCACCAGTCTGGGGGCAACATGGTCTTCATGTTCTCCGGATTTTGGCATTAAAGGGATTATGGACCGGTTTGGACAAATTGCTCCCAAAGTATTATTTACGGCAGACGGGTACCTGTTCAAAGGCAAAGCCCTGGATTCTCTGGCGCGGATCAGCGAAATCGTCAAACAGATTCCGTCTGTGGAAAAAATGATCGTCGTGCCGTATACTCAGGATCAGCCGGATATTTCCGGCATTGAGAATGCGGTCTTGTTTGATAATTTTAAATCTTCTGAATCCGGGTTAACGATTGAATTTGAACAGCTTCCGGCAGATCATCCGCTGTATGTCATGTATTCATCCGGAACCACGGGGCTGCCTAAATGCATGGTCCAGAGCTGTTCCGGCATACTCATCAATCATATGAAGGAATTGTTGCTTCATACGGATTTAAAACGCGATGACGTGATCTTTTATTTTACCACCTGCGGCTGGATGATGTGGAACTGGCTGACCAGTGCATTGTCTGTTGGGGCATCAATTGTTTTGTATGACGGCAATCCCTTTTACCCGGATCCGGGTGTTTTATGGCAGGTGGCCCAAGATGAAAAAATAACCGTTTTCGGCACTAGCGCCGGTTATATCTCCGCTTTAAGAAATACCGGTCTCCGGCCAAAGGATAAATATAATTTAAGCGCTTTAAGGGCCGTTCTCACCACCGGGTCGCCGCTGTCCGAAGAAGGGTTTGAATATGTTTATGATGCCATCAAGACGGACCTGCAGTTGTCGTCTATTTCCGGCGGAACGGATTTAAACGGCTGTTTCGCACTGGGTAATCCCATAGCACCGGTTTATATCGGTGAACTTCAGTGCCGCGGTCTTGGCATGAAGGTCGAAGCGTTTGATGATAACGGCAACCCGGTTATCGGGCAGCAGGGAGAACTGGTTTGTACTATGCCGTTTCCTTCTATGCCCATTTATTTCTGGGATGATCCTGAAGGCAAAAAATATTTTAACGCCTATTTTGATGTGTATCCCAATATCTGGCGTCACGGGGATTATATTGAAATCAATGAACGCGGTAGTGTAAAGATCTACGGACGTTCGGATGCCACATTAAATCCCGGCGGCGTCCGGATCGGAACAGCTGAAATCTATCGGCAGGTCGATCAGATGGATGAGATTGAAGACAGTGTCGTCATTGGTCAGAACTGGAAAAACGATGTACGCGTGGTCCTGTTTGTGATGATGGCCGATGGGATCGAACTGAGCGACGAATTAAAGTACAAGATTAAAACCCTGATTCGTTCCAATGCTTCCCCCCGTCATGTACCGGCAAAGATTATCGCGGTTCCTGACATTCCTTATACCTTAAATATGAAAAAAGTCGAACTGGCGGTCAAGAAAATGGTTGAAAACAAACCGGTACTGAATAAAGATGCTTTGAAGAATCCGGAGGCGCTTGATTTTTACGCTGGACTTGAAGAACTCCAAGCCGATTGATTCTTGTGTTAATAATTTGAATGAAACCCAAAATCAGCTGAGCAGATGAAAAGGAAATAACGTCGTGACAGATCGTCCTGAAACCCCCAAAGACCTGAATAATGAAGAACTTGCCCAATATATTGTCAACCTGTTTCAACGAATTGTGATCCATTATTCCCTGTGGTTTACGGAAGTCAAGCACCAGATGGGAATGGAAAAAGCGCTATCTGTTTTAAATGAAGCCACTTCCCGCGGGTTAAAAATTCAGATGAACCGGTTGTCAAAAACACTTGGTTTTGAGATGAAAAATGATCTGCCGGCAGCCCTGACAAACATGCCCCGTGAATCTTTGCTGGCTTTGATGGACAGTGTGTCCGCTAACTGGCTGGTTAATGACGGTGTCTGGTTTCAGTCGGTTGAGTTTGCCCATGGCATGGGAGAAGCCAAACGCTGCAATGATTCGGCATGGGCTCAGTTTTCTCCCTTTGAGGCATGGAGTATCAAAAACTTTTTAGATATGCCGGAACATCCCGGTCTTGAAGGGCTGAAAAAGGCCCTTGGCTTTCGTGTTTATGCAAATATCAACGTGCAGTCGGTTGTTGATGAAGGCCCCGATAGTTTTGTTTTTCAGATGAATGACTGCCGGGTCCAGTCGGCACGAAAGCGAAAGGGCTTAGATGATTATCCCTGTAAATCAGGCGGCCTGGTCGAATACACCTATTTTGCAAGGTCCGTTGATGACCGGATCAGTACGGAATGTATCGGGTGTCCGCCGGATAAACATCCGGAAGAATGGTATTGTGCATGGCGGTTTACATTGAAAAATCCAGAGTCCTGATTTTATTTCACGCGGGTTTTTCTCGATACAGGACGATAGGGTATCAGTTTTCGGGTTTCAGTAAAGAATCGTTGGCCTCTGAACCCTGAATCCTGAAACCTGAAACCTGATACCTTTTTAATCTTTTTATGAGAGGCTATGATGGATTTTAAAGAGATCATTTTTGAAAAAAATGACCGGATTGCTACACTTACCTTGAACCGGCCGGAAATCCGAAATGCCATTTCAAGTCTGGAAATCATCGAAGAGATTGAAACAGCCTGCCGGATAGTTAACAACGACATGTCGATTAATGTGCTTATTGTTACCGCAAAAGATCCGGCATTTTCCGCCGGCGGCAATGTGAAGGATATGGCGGCTAAAAAAGGTATGTTTTCCGGAACCCCGGCCCGGTTAATGGAAAATTACCGCAAGAACATTCAGCGTATTCCCCTGGCAGTCCATGAGGTTGAAGTGCCGACCATCGCCGCGGTTAACGGCCCGGCCATCGGTGCCGGATGCGATCTGGCGCTGATGTGTGATATGCGGATTGCTTCTGAACGAGCAAAATTCGGAGAAACCTTTCTTTCCGTCGGAATAATTCCCGGAGACGGTGGCGCGTATTTTCTGCCGCGGGTTGTGGGTATGGCCCGGGCTTGTGAAATGACCTTTACCGGGGAGGTCATTGATGCGCAAAAAGCATCTGACATCGGTTTAGTCAATGATATGGTCGCTCATGATCAATTAATGGAATCCGCTTTTACGCTGGCGGAAAAAATCGCATCAAAACCCCCGCAAGCCCTTCGCATGGCCAAGCGTTTGCTATACGCGGGACAGTCATCAACCCTCCGTCAATTGCTTGATCAGTCCGCAGCCTGTCAGGCCCTGTGCCATCATACTGATGATCACATGGAAGCTTTATCAGCCATGTTTGAAAAACGTCAGCCGGTATTCAAAGGAAAATAACCACAAGTTACTATAAAAACACATCTTGTCTTCAATCCCGCAGTTTTCCTTCAAAATAAATCTTTTATTTTGTCATTTTCATACCTTTCTTTACTTTAATTTTTATCTAAAATGACGCATATTTTAATTTAAAATATTATTTTTTTAAAAGCCCTTATTTTCTTCATTGATTAACCTATTCGACAAAGGACTGAACTGATGGACATTATTCCTGTTACATATAAAATATGCATTGAACCGGATCTTGAAAAATTCATATTTTCGGGAAATCTTGATTTAGTTCTTGAATCAGCCGAACCGGTTGACAGTATCGATCTTCATGCACTGGAACTTGAAATCAAAAACTGTCGGATTGAATATCACGGGAATTCATTTGATTGTTCTTTTGATGTTGAAACAGATTCTGAACTTCTTCGCATTAATTTGCCCGATAAAATACAGGGCACCTTTATTGTTTGTATCCGGTATACGGGAATCATCAATAATAAAATGGCGGGTTTTTATCGCAGTCAATATGTATCGGGCGTTAAAAATTATCCCATTGCCGTTACCCAGTTTCAGGAAAGTGATGCAAGACGGGCGTTTCCCTGTTTCGATCACCCTGAAAAAAAGGCCGTGTTTGACATTGAACTGATCATCGATAACCATCTGACAGCCATTTCCAATCAAGATATTGAATCAGCGACGTTAATCGAAAAGAACAAAAAAAAGATCAAATTCAAACAAAGCCCAAAAATGTCCACCTATCTTGTCTTCTGGTGTGTGGGAGAATTTTCTCTGATTGAAGACCAAGAAGATAAACGGGTTCGCGTGGCATATCTTCCGGGAATGGAACCCTATATCGAGTTTGGTCTGGATTTTGGGAAAAAAGCGCTGGCGTTTTGTGAAGATTACTACGGTATTGCATATCCGCTGTCAAAGCTCGACCTGATCGCGATTCCGGACTTTGCGTTCGGCGCTATGGAAAACTGGGGGGCTATTACCTTTCGTGAAAACCTGCTGCTCTATTATCCGGGTATCACATCTAAATCCGGGGCGGAACGAATTGCGGAAGTTATTTCCCATGAGATGGCCCATCAATGGTTCGGGAATCTGGTGACGCCTGCGGACTGGAAGTTTTTATGGCTGAATGAAAGTTTTGCCACGTATTTCGGATTCGGTGTTGTGGATCACTATCATCCTTCCTGGAAAACCTGGTCCCAGTTCTTATATACCCAGACAAATCCGGCGCTTGTCCGTGATGCATATCTGCATACAATTCCCATTGAAATTCCGGGTGGTGAACATGTGGTAATCAATACCAGCACAGCCCCCATTATTTACTGCAAGGGGGGAAGTATTTTAAGGCAGATCAAGGGATACATCGGTGATGATAATTTTAAAAAGGGCGTTCGTTCTTATCTGGAAAAATACAGCTATGATTGTGCGGTCAGTCAAAATCTCTGGGAAGCCTTTGAAGCAGTTTCGGACAAACCAATAACAAAAATGATGCAAACCTGGATCGAGCAGCCCGGATATCCCATTGTAACGGCAAAACGAGAGGGGAATCAGCTTATTCTTTCACAAAAAAGGTTTTCGTTTCAAAGCAATGATTCTTCCCGGGTCTGGCAGATTCCGGTTTCCATCAGTGTGTGTAATGACAACGGCCAGTGGCGGTATATAAATGTGTTAATGGATGATGCGTCTCTATCTCTTGATTTGGGCAGTGACCATGCAGTGTATAAAATAAATACCCGTCAGACCGGTTTTTATCGTGTGAAATATATGGACCCTGAAGATTTGAATAAGTTGGGCAATGAAATTCGAAACAAAATTTTACCGTCTGAAGACCGGTGGGGTATTGAAAATGATCTTTATGCAAGGGTTAAAAGTGCTGATGAAACGTTAGAAACCTATCTTGAATTTTTAAAATATTATGAAAATGAAACGGATTTTCTTCCCTTAAGAAGTATTGCTGACAATCTGCTTCATGCATATTTGTTATCCATGAATACGATTCAGTATAGGGTTGCACAAACCGGAGTGCGACTTATTGAAAAATTTCTTTCAACGATTGGTTATGAAGCACGATCGGATGAAGACCATACGACCGGTACATTAAGGGATCAATTTATCTGGCAGGGTGTTTTTTTCGGCTCTGAAAAAGTCGCTGCGTTTGCCAGATCCGAGTTTCAAAACCTTGTTAACGGTGCTTCGGTGAACCCTGACATTATGAAAAGTATTCTGCAAGCCGGGGCATTCACCGGAAATTCAGCAACGCTTGACTGGTTCCTTCAACGACTGGAGAAATCCGTCAGTGAACATGACCGGACCAATATTTTATCCGCACTTGGTTATTTCCAAAATCAGGAAATTATAGCAAAAGTCCGAGCTTTTACCTTAAATCAGGTGCCAGCAAGAAACCAGTCTATTCCCATCGCTTCCCTGGCTGTAAATCCGGCAGCCCGGGATGGGTTATGGGACTGGTACCTGTCGGAAACCGATCTTTTTAAACAGTTTCATCCCTTGATCAATGAACGGGTTTTTGCGTCCATTGTCCCGGCAGTCACTGGTATTTTTCCGTATGATATCCGGCGTGCCTTAGAAGCCAATCAAATAAAAATTAATCCGGATGTGGTGGATTTAACCCTGGAACGATTGACTGTCAACCGGCGGCTGCACAAAAAGTTCAATTGTTAAGCCCCACCAGCAATTCACGATGACGAATAGAATTTTGAACTGATTTGCTTTTTGATGCGGATGACCGTCAGAAATTAATTTTGGCGAGTGGTTTTCAAGATTTAGAAACTGCAATCCAAACAGATTGTGAATCTGCGATAAAAAGGAAGTGGTTTTTCAGGAAGAGAAGAATTTATGGTGGCCTTTCCGCTTCAGGAGGAGATATTATAAATTTCAGCAAATGCTCCCAATTGTTGAATTCGAGTATTCTGATTGTACAATGCAATTGATTTCAGCACTCTTTCCGGGCGCTGAATCTAGCCCGGCATTGTTGGAATAAAGAATCTGATAATTCAAGAATTTGATGCATAAAAAATGCTATCAGAATAAAAATGAAAAAGTTAAAAGACTCATGTTCCTGGCCGTGACCGAAATTATGTTTCGCATGATAACCCAGATTTTAAGGGTATTAAAATTTTCATTTTCAATTTTCAACCTGGCGCATCTTACTTTGACAAGTATTTTAACAATTGTCTCATCAAAGGGGATGTCGGTTACCCAGGTGCAATGAAAGGAAATTTTATCATTTGAAATGATGGTATATTCAAAAAAGTTTACGTTGTCGGCTTGTTTGGTTCCGTTTAAGGCAACGTCGTTGACCCACTCATTTCTTTATTTGAGTGTATTTATTGCCGGCATTACCGGGGCTGCCGTCGGCGTCATTCACAGATTCCGCAGTATTATTTCAATTCATGAAGATGCTTTCAGAATTCAAAAGCAATTATGTATTGTTTCAATTTCAAGTCACATAATTTTTACTGCCATTGCCAGCTGCCCGATAATTTTTTCAGATTTCAAACTGGTATAATTATTTGTATTAATAGTTAAATAATTTTAAGTCGGTAGTTTCTTGACACGATAATTTATATTTGAGATATTTAAAATAAAATCATTTCCTGCCTTTTAATCTTTTCTATAACTTACCTTATCAAAGGAGGTTTCAGATGGATAAAATTCTACGTATTAATATGAGTGTTAATGGGAAGCCTGAGGCCAAAGTTCATCCCCTGGGTGATTATGCAGGGCTTGGCGGTAGGGGATTAACTTCAGCCATTGTCTCAAAAGAGGTACCGCCGCTTTGTCATCCCCTGGGTGAGGACAATAAACTGGTGATCGCCCCTGGTTTGCTGAGCGGGAGTGCTGCTGCGATGTCCGGCAGAATTTCCGTGGGCTGCAAAAGCCCTTTGACCGGCGGCATCAAGGAAGCAAATTCCGGAGGACAAGCGGCACAGGTCATGGCGCGGCTGGGGTATGCGGCCATTATTCTTGAGGGTCTACCTGAAAATGATAAATTGTATAAAATTGTCATCAATAAAGACGGGGTTCAGTTTCATGAAGACAACACGCTGAAGATGTTGGGTAATTACGACACGGTTGATCGGATCAAGTCGGAATTCGGGGATAAAGTAGCCTGTATTTCCATTGGTCAGGCCGGGGAAATGAAACTCGGCTCGGCTTCGATCGCATTTACCAATATGGAATTTCGTCCCACGCGTCATGCCGGACGGGGTGGTGTGGGGGCGGTTATGGGATCCAAAGGCGTCAAGGTGATTGTTATAGATGACGCCGGAATGAAAATGCGGTCGCCGAAAGATCCGGAAAAATTTAAAGCAGCGAACAGGCAGTTTGTCGCTGGACTAAAAAAACACCCGGTAACCGGTGAAGGGCTGCCGGCATACGGCACCAATGTTTTAACGAATGTGGTAAATGAAGCCGGCGGTTTACCGACGAATAACTTCAAAGCCGGTCGCTTTGAAGGTGCTCCTAAGGTCAGCGGTGAAGCGCTGGCGGACATGATAAAGGAACGGGGAGGGAATCCGACCCATGGCTGTCATCGGGGGTGTGTGATTCGATGTTCCGGGATATTTCATGATGAACTTGGGAATTATCTGACCAAACAGCCGGAATATGAAACTGTCTGGTCCCACGGACCAAACTGCGGCATTGATGATTTGGACACCATTGCCATACTCGACCGTATGGATGATGATTTTGGTGTGGATACCGTAGAAATGGGAGCAACAATCGGGGTTGCCATGGATGCCGGGCTGGCGGAATTTGGTGATAAGGAAGCGGCCATCAATCTGGTAAAGGAAGTCGGCAAAGGAACTCCTCTTGGGCGCATTTTAGGCAGCGGTGCGGGGATTACAGGAAAAGTTTTTGGCGTTGAGCGGGTTCCGGTGGTAAAAAACCAGGCCATGCCGGCCTATGATCCCCGGGCTGTTAAAGGAATGGGTGTAACTTATGCTACCACAACCATGGGCGCGGATCATACTGCCGGGTATTGCGTGACCGCCAATCTGCTGAGTGTTGGCGGAACCATTGATCCATTGAGTCCCCAGGGCCAGGTGGAGCTTTCCCGTAATTTGCAAATTGCAACAGCTGCTATCGATTCCACGGGCATGTGCCTGTTTATCGCATTTGCCATTTTAGACCAGGAAGAAACATTCAATGCTCTTGTGGATCTGATCAACGCATTTTCCGGCCTGAGTTTAACCGGTGATGATGTGTCGGAACTGGGCAAAACAGTCTTAAAGGTGGAAAGAGAGTTTAATCGCCAGGCCGGATTTACTGAAAAAGACGACCGGCTGCCGGATTATTTTCTGAAAGAAAGCCTGCCGCCTCATGGTGTGACATTTAACGTTACCGATGCAGAACTTGACAGTGTATTTAATTTTTAATTCATCACTGTTTTCCATGTTCAGGGGAGTCATCAGCAGGGCTCCCCTGATTTCATGTTACCGCTGATTCGCAAACCCGGTTTGATTATTAAATGATTTCTTTGATCCGAAAGGTTCAAATATCCATTGAAAATGACAATTTTTCCGCTTTTTGGGGGTTTTTTTCCTATGGCTTCCAGTTGAATATTGAAGTGGGATGCAGTCTTTCTGATCTGCTGTGCCGGCAGATAGGTATCAGTGAAACTTATCTGAACGACAGGGTTCAGACGATTTTTTTAAATGGAAAAGCTGTTGATAATATTTCCGGTGAAATTTTGAAAGACGAATCTGTAATCGCGCTTTCGGCTGCTATGCCCGGGCTGGTGGGAGCGGTTTTTCGTAAAGGCGGTATCCTTTCATCCATGCGTTCCGGGATAAATAATCAGACACCAGAAAAGGCTGTAATTTTACATAAAGGCCGAGTGACGTTAAAATTTTTTAACCTGATTGCCTCTGACTTAGGATCTGGTTTTCTTAAAAAAGGAATTCATGTAAAAGGAGATCATTTTATCAGATACCTGGACTGGAAACTACCACTTCTTAAATCTGTTTGCCGGTCCGTAATTATCGACGGCAAAAAATATGAAATAGATGACGTTTTGTCAGTCTGCCGGCAGGATGGGGATGTTTTTTTATTTATAAATTCTGCCTGATGAATTATCTAGCCGCCGCCCACAGGCGGGAATATACCGACCCGGTCGTTATTTTTTAATTCGGAGACCCTGTGCGCATGGATTCCGTTTAAAAAAATCAGTTTAACGGATTGGGGCGGCAGTTTCATTTTTTCGAGCAGGTCGCCAACAACCGAATGATCCGGAAGCTCTATGATGCATGATTTGTTTTTTGCATCTTCAGGCAGATATTTTGCCAAAGATGCAAACAGATGAATCTCGATTTTCATTGAATTAAATCCGTTTATTTATGACTTGATATTAATTTTATACATTTGTCGGCACAATGGAAAGCATAAAATGAATTCCCGGTCAAATGAGATCGTTTTAGAAGATATTAAATCTTGTTCCCGGATCACAAAAGATCCGGCCGGCCGGTCAGTGTGCGTTATTTATGATGCTGATTCTGTTAAAATTGCGAAAAAGTATGACCGGCCATTAGGCGATATTTATATTACGGCGTTGTCCGCGGAAATCTGGCCGTACCGTTATATTCGAAATCGGGATTCTTTGTCATCGCAAGAACAGCAGAAGCTTGCGGAATCCTGTGTCGCTGTTGTCGGATGCGGCGGACTGGGGGGCTATGTTGTACTCATGCTGTCTCGAATCGGCATCGGTTTAATGGTGGTCATTGATCCGGACATCTTTGATGAAAGCAATTTAAACCGGCAGGCATTTGCATTTTCCGATACAATTGGAATGCCGAAGACTGATGCGGCGGTGTTGGCTGTTAAATCTTTCAATCCGGCGGTGACCGTTAACGGATTCCATAGAGCTTTGGATTATTCCAATGCACCGGAAATCCTCAATGGTGTTGATGTCGTTGTGGATGCACTTGATAATCTCCCGGACCGTAAAATGCTGCAGCATATGACGCACCAGATGAAACTTTCGCTGGTTCATGGTGCAATCGCAGGTTTTGAAGGTCAGGTTATGACCATCTCTCCTGAAGATACCGGTTGCAACGATCTGTTTCAAAATAATGATGATAATCTGTCCGGCCGTGGCTTGAGTGCCGAATCAATAATGGGAGTCCCCTCAATCACCCCGGTGTTTATTGCATCCCTTCAGGCAATGGAAGTTGTTAAGATTTTGTTAAAAAGGGGAAACCTCTTAAACGGGCGAATTCTGTATTCGGATATTGAGCTGGGTGAATTTAATTATTTTGATTTTAAACCTGATTGATAGATATTTGAAAAAGGAACTATTAGATGTTTTATAAAAAAAATACCGACGGATATACATCACCTCTTGCCGGAGTCGCGCAAAAAACGCTTGTTCATGGAGAAAAAACTTTAATGACCGAATTTTTGCTTGAAGCCGGCAGCCAGCTGCCGATTCATCAACACCCGCATGAACAGACAGGTTACCTTGTTAAAGGCCGGCTGAGGATGTTTGTCAATGAAAAGGAATTCATCGCTGAACCGGGTGATTCCTGGTGTATCGGCTCAAATATTGATCATGGGGCCGAAGCACTGGACAAGTCGGTTGCTGTTGAAATTTTTTCACCGGTCAGAAAAGAATATCTTCCTTAAGATTAAACGAAATTTTAAATAATACGTTATATTGTTCCGGTTAAATTTATAGGAGACGTTTAAATGCAGGTTTTGGTATTATATTTTTCAAAAGGGGGAAATACCCGCAGGCTGGCCGAGGCAATCGCTGAAGGTGCCAAATCAGTTTCAGAAATCACGGTCAAACTCAGGACCACCGAAAACGTTACAAAAGATGATTTTATTGAATCCGATGGCGTTATTGCCGGAGCGCCGGTCTATTTCGGTTCAATGGCTGCAGAGTTAAAAAAAGTATTTGACGATTTTGTAAGTGCTCGAAAACAAATGGAAGGTAAAGTCGGTGCAGCGTTTACGACTTCTGGAGACCCTACCGGGGGCAAAGAAACGACCCTGATGTCGATTATTCAGTGCCTGATGATTTATGGAATGATCATTGCCGGTGACCCGATGTCGGCAACCGGTCACTATGGTACGGCCTGTGTCGGTGTCCCGGATACTGATACAATTGAAAACGGCAAAAAACTCGGGCAACGTGTTGCCGAACTGGTAATGAAGTTGCGATAGTTTTTGGAAAAAGAAAATCGGGCTTTTTCATGGATAAACCGTAATCTGTTATATCGGATAATAATTGTCTGTAATGTGTTTATTTTAATATCATGTTTTTTCGACAAAAAAAGGAGGGCCTGAAAATGAAAAAAATGAATTTAATCGTATTAATGATTGTATTAATTCTTCTTCCTGCCGCCACTGTTTTCAGCCATTGTGAAATTCCATGCGGTATTTACGATGATCAAATGCGAATCAAGATGGTCCGGGAACATATCGCAACTATCGAAAAATCAATTAAAGCGATTCAAACACTGGAAAAAGAGAAAGATCATAATGCCAATCAGCTTATACGCTGGGTCATGAACAAAGAGGAACATGCAAACCAGTTGCAGGAAATTGTTACGCAGTATTTTATGACGCAACGCATTAAGACGGATGCCAAAGATTATTCTAAAAAACTTGAAACTCTCCATCAAATGCTGATTTACAGTATGAAATGCAAGCAGACAACCGATTTAAGTCATGTTGAAAAGCTCAAAAGTCTTGTGACTGAATTTGAAAAACTTTATTTTGTTAAAAAATAAAACATGGAAAGGATGTGTGTCTAAAAATTATACTGATTTGCAGATCAGGAGTGAAAATAACTCCATGTCACGGCGCATATGATGAGTGCAAATATAAAAACAAAGATATCTACCCGATATCTCATTCCTGTCTGGTTGTGTGTGGCCTTTTTTGAATTGTTTTGTCTGAATACGGTTGTTGCATTCAATTCTGATAAAGATTTTCAAACCGCACCCATGAGGTCAAAAATGATCCATGAACAGCTTGAAAAGCGCGGGATTAAAAGTCAGCGGGTATTGAATGCGTTTCGCAAGGTAGAGCGGCATTTGTTTGTGCCGGAGGAATACCGTTCCATGGCATATGCCGACCGGGCGCTTCCCATTGGAAAAAGTCAGACAATTTCCCAGCCGTATATTGTGGCCTTTATGACCGAATCTCTGGATTTAAAATCTACAGATCGTGTACTGGAAGTGGGGACCGGTTCCGGGTATCAGGCGGCAATACTTGCTGAAATGTGTGATACGGTTTATTCCATTGAAGTCATCGAATCTTTAGGTAAAAAAGCAGGCAGGTTGTTAAGGAAAATCGGATATTTGAACATCACATTAAAAATCGGTGACGGGTATCAGGGATGGAAAACCCATGCCCCTTATGATGCAATTATTGTTACCTGTGCGCCGACGCAAATTCCTGCGCCATTGAAAGATCAATTAGCTGAAGGCGGCCGGATGATTATTCCAGTGGGCGAACAATATGTTCAGGAACTTATCTTGTTGAAAAAAAAGAATGGCCGTTTAAGAGAAAAAAAGGTGCTGCCTGTCATGTTTGTGCCAATGGTGGATGAAGTCGGCAAAATTTATTGATAAGGATTTAAAAATTCCATGAGGTTTTGAGTGCCGATGATGACGCCGCAGGAATAAAGGCAGATACCCATTTGTTAAAAAAATGTACGTACTGATATCAATCAATAAAATCAGCGATCAGGCGATTAACGCGACCGGGATGCTCTTCATGTGCAGAATGACCGCATTGGTCAATGATTTCAAGATGAGAATCAGGTATTAACCTGTGCATCCGTTTGCCGTGTTTTACGTTAATATATCGATCATTTTTACCCCAGATTATTAATACATTTGATCGGATGCGGGGCAGAGCGGCTTTTGCTTTCTTCCAGTTAATGTTACGGGAATAGCTTAATTGCGCGTTAATAATTTTTTTGTTTGAGAGCGGGGTATATATGTTTTTTATCATTGCCCGGTTGACAAGGCTCTTGTCATAAAAACTGGCCTCAAGGCCCTTTCTGATGGTCCTTTCAGACACGAATTTCAATATAAACTTTTCAAGAAACGGATATTTCATCAGTTCCCAGGTAATTTGTTCGTATCGATGCATCCCGCTGGAATCAATCAGAATGATTTTACCAACACGGGACGGATAGCGATCGGCAAAATAAACAGCCCATCCTCCTCCCCATGAATGACCGGCTAAATGGACTTTTTTAAGATGCATTGCGTCCATAAATTCGAGCAGGGTCTCACAAACCGTGTCAAAATTGTAAACTTCATTATTTGTAAGTGTCTGGGTATATCCGTGACCGGGCATGTCAACGGCATAAACGGAATAATTTTTGGCAAGGGGCAATATGTTATGACGAAATGAATACATCCAGGACCCTCCGCCGTGGATCATGAGAAGCGGTTGCCCGGAACCCATTTGAACATAATGGACCAAAAAATTACTAATTTTCAGAAAGTCGGTTTTTAATGGGGATTCAGGGTGAACGTCCATATTAATAATCGAAACCCAGGTGATTGCGTCACTGTAATTTAAGTTCGCGAACTTAATAAATTGAACAATATTGTTCGTCTTTTGGCCCGTCTTCTGCGTTGCGTTAAACCCACATACGAAAAGTATGCGAACTTCAACGCGCCTTGAATACAAACCAAAATCCTTCGCAATCTTTGTTCAATATATTTCGTCCCCGATTCTTAATCAAAACATTCCCATACCGTTTTTAAGCGGGTAATTTCTTTTTGGGAGTGATTGCTGATCAGTGAGTGAAGAAACTCGTGTGACGGATTGGTTTTTAATTCCTGCGTATGGGATGTAATCCTGTCGCCGTAAAGGGATTCACCCAGATAATTGACAATTATTTTTTTCGGCCGATGGGTTTTGATGACTTGCTTGCAGATGCTTTCAATGGCCCACACGACATACACTGAATTGTTGACATGCCGGTTAAAATCAAGATCATGCATTCGAATATCAAATGACCTGCTTAAATCATGACTGGTGATTGGGGGAAGGGCAATCAGGTCGTTTGTTATGGGTTTCTGTTTGCCTTCCATCAGTTCCTCAGGCAGGTTTTTATTCAGACGAACCGGTCTTTTAGTTGATATGCTGGTGAGAATCCAGGAACTTTTTGATGAAATCAGCAGGTTGTCCTTATCATCAAAAATTTCATATTGCCTGAGTTCATATAAATTATTGACCGGATACCGCCATGTCCGGATGCGCAGGTGATCTTTCCAGCGCGGATACTCTGAAATTTTGATTTCGTATCGGAAAACCACCCACGCAAGATTTTTGGGAAACAGATCAAATGCTGATACGCAGAGAGCCCCTGTATGCTCACTGGCAATATCCTGAAAGTAATTTAAAATGCTCACCGGTTTTATTTTGCCGTTTACACCGGTTTCTGCATATTGAACGGTTATTTTTTTTTCGTAAATCATTTTTACTGGCCTGGAAACAGCCAAAGGGCAGAGAAATAACCATGTCTCGGCCCTTTGGAAGAAAGTTGAGTTTTATTATTTTCTTTTCAAAAAAAATCCGGCAAAACCGGCTATCAGGAAAATACCGGAAATAACCGTGATGTTTCTCTGATTGGTTGGGTTCTCGTATGAAGAGGAAATAAAGCAGCTGTCATCATCGTCATCATCAAGGTCTTCATCGATAATGTCAGCCACTTCAGCAGCAACCAGTTTATGGGCTTTTGTCGTGGGGTGAATGCAGTCAAAAAATAGAAACTGATCAAATGTACCGTTGAAATTTGTGAAATCCCAATTGCAGTCTTCATCAACTTTCAGATAGGAAGAGGCTGAATCGTCAAATACGTCTTCGGCAATGATTGTATTCAGATAAGTGAATGCATTAACAGGATGTACTTTCACATCCGCATTAGCTGATTCAAATTCGTACAGTGCGGATGAAAGCGCTGCATTGAAATTAAAAACAACACCAGTAACGTTTGCCTGGGTAGTCGCGTCTTTGGTATTGAAAGCCGGCGTTTTTGAAAGGTCCGGCAGATTAATGACCAGAAAATTTCTGGCGCCGTCAGCATAGAGGGAACCCATTTGAATAATAATACGGCCGATTGATTCAGCGATTAATATACTCGGATCCGCAGTATAATATTCTCCTCTGAAAAATTCCAGGCAGTCGTTGCCGCCGATCCAGATTGCAAATATGGTATCATCCGAATCATAAGTTGGTGAAGAAGCAAGATAGTCCGTGATCTGACCGGTTAACCCAAGATCCGGCAGAATGGAGGCATCACTCAGAGCCTGAATACCAGCATTCTCATGACCAATCGTCATGGCACCACCAATGGCGTTATTATCCAATGAAGCGTCCCACTTGTTTTTAAGGTAGTCTAACCAGACATCTCCGCCATAAGGTGTTGCCTCGTTGTTTGTCCATGACCCTGGAGCGCCTGGCCCACCGTTAGCGTCTATGATCGGATTGTATGATAATAATCCGCCATGGTCGGAGAGACTGTCGCCGAATGCAACGATATGATTGTAAGTTGCTGCCCATGAATTTGTGCTGAAGAATAAAAATAATACGGTCAGTGACATGAAAAACTGTTTTTTGTTACGTAAAATTTTCAAAAAGCATCCTCCTTTAGGTGAATTAATGATTTTTTGCTGCTTTATTTGTCTAAAACCCGAATGATTTAAACAAAATTGAAAAAACTAATATGAGACAGAAAAATTAATACTGCCAAATTTCTGGGCTTTGTTTTGTGTTTCATATCCTTTTGATCGGAAAACATAGGCAAAACTGAGTTGCGCATTCCCCCTGCAAATGTTCAGCCCTGCCATCAAGTCGCCGACAACCGGCTTTTTATCTACGCTGTGGCTGTCTGTAAATGTATTGCCGTCAAGAAAAATATTATGGAGCACCGCCCTTCCTTCAGCAGAAAAGAACAGTTGAACGCCTAATTTATGTTTTTGTGAATTGCGGGAATCTATTTCATCAAATGCGCCATTAAATGAACTGACTGTCCGAATCGGAAAGATTCCAAAATCATTGGGAATGTTCCAGCCAATGCGATAGGCCAGGCCGAGGTTGTAATAAATCAAGGCATTGCCAAACCCGGCGCCTGTGTTTAAAATCAGGTCATGTTCAAAATCAGATACGATTTTCGACCGGGTGATCTTCTTTTTATGTTCATACACAATTTCAAGAACCGGTTCATTGTTGAGTTGATTGTCCCATCCGTTGGGCTGTATGTCATCAAATACACTGTGTACGGCTTTTTGACATTGTTCAGCATAGGAACTGGGACCGACAAGGCCTAACGTAACCTCAACCGTATCCATCTGACGTTCCAGTCGACTGTGAAAACCAACAGAAAAGTAGGTGATCCCGGCATATGGCCGTTCATCTTCGACGACGTCTTCAGCTTCAATATCTTCAGGGGTGAAAATGTTTTGACCAAAAGCAAATGTAATGTTTTTTTTTCTGTTTGGATATTTTTCAAAAGGAACATGTTTGAGAAGGGGATACAGCCATCTGTGCGGCCAAACATTTTTGGGGTATTGGTCCTGGATCGCGGAACTCCAGGTTAATTTTAAACCGTTGCTGTATTCACCGTCTCCACCGGCAAAATAATCATTTTCAACATAGATGCCGAATGTGTTCAAATCCTTGCCGGGCAATGTTTCAGCATTTGAAAGAAAAGGGCATGTCATCATGAAAAATATAACAACAGCAAGGAATTTGTTTTTATGGAATATGAAATTAAATAAATACAAGGAGCCGATCGTGAAGTATGAAGTCATTGAGTTTCCTGAAGATTTGTCGTTTCATCAGATTCAGAATTTTTAGTAAATATCACCTTTTTAATAAACCAGGTTTTTATCACTGCATGAACCAGAGTTGCCAGCGGAATGGCAAAAAATAAGCCCCAGATACCCCATAATCCGCCAAAAACCAAGACGGCAACAATAATGGCAACCGGATGAATATTCACAACACCTGATAGGAGTAGCGGAACTAGTATGTTGCCATCAATCAGCTGA
>JAQYVU010000190.1 GCA_030145385.1 Desulfococcaceae bacterium | reverse complement strand
ATATTGGCTCTGCCCTGAGCGATGATTCGGTTAAATTCTTAATCGTAATCTTTCTCTTAATCATAATCTTTTGGGCGAAAGTCTTTCATCAAAAGACGGATTAAGATTATGATGATGATTAGGATTATGAAAATTGAGTATTGGCATCATCAATTTAGTAGACCATGCCCTTTGGGCTTAACCCAATGCCTGGCCCTCTGGGTCAGGATTTTTATTCTATCCATTCAACCGGCACCTGGGCCCGGGGGACCGGGATGTTGTATTTTAATTTCGGGTACCCGACACAGATACTGGTGACAATTTCATACGGATATTTAATCTTCAGTATTTTTTTTACTGCCGGCACAAAGGCAACCGTGCTGGCAATGAATCCGATGTAACAGGTTCCCAAGCCGATACTGTGGGCAGCTAAAATTATGTTATGCGCGGAAATTGCCGCATCAACATCAGGATGGCTGATACCCCGTTTATCTTTTAATACATGAATGACTGCCGGCGCATCAAATGTAATGGAGCCGTTTGTCATGTGAATTTTTTCCATGGCCGCAATCGGTCGCTGATCCCACTTATTTGCAGAAATGGCGCTTAATATGGCGATTAAAATTTTTCGCCACCGGTTCTGGCCGGCATAAAGCCAGTTAATCAATTTCAGGATTTTTGCGCATTTTTGATCTATTTTTCTGTTCACTTCTCTGTTGGTGACCACAAGGAATTTGCAGGGCTGCCCATTTCCCGCCGATGGCGCGAACCTTGCCGCCTCGATTAAACGATGGATCAATTCTTTGCTGAGCGGTTTGTCCTTGAACAGCCGGACACTTCGTCTTCGGTAGATTATTTTTTCTGTCTGTGTAAGATCCTTTTCGATTTCTTCAAAATTTCGGTTTCGATCACTTTGCCCGAAAGGGCAGGGCAGGGTCATATCCCCGGATTTTTCTTCAGGCGTTTTATACCGGCCTTTTAAAACCTTATACTCGCCGCGCATGCGAATACAATTGGCCGGACAGACGGCTTCACAGTTGTTGCAGCCGATGCATGCGAGTTCAATCCCGCTCAGGCCCGTGGCATACGGTGTTTTTTCTTCTTCATTCCATTGCAGGCATGATGTCGGGCAGGTTTGAACACATGCTTTACAGTGGGTGCATTGATCGGCCTCATATTCAAAACGAAAAAATTGAGTCGGCGGCATATGGGAAAATGAGAATTTATCAAAAAATGCGTGGAACATGATCCGTTCCTCTATGAGTAAAAGTTGTTATCGGAATATGTGTGCAAAACGTTCGCTGAGCCATGCAGATACCTTTAATGGGTCAGCCTTTGGCCTTTTCAATATTTGTCTGCCGGTTGAAAAATCTGTATACATAAGGATTGTCACATTGATTTTTTAATTCATCCGGAGTCCCTTCAGCGATTATTTTTTTGGTGGATTTGTCCAGCATGATAAGTCGCTGAGCTACGGCAAATATACTGGCCAGCTCATGTGTGACAATAATCATTGTGGTTCCCAGCTTGCGGTTGATGTCGAGAATCAGTTCATCAATTTCTGCCGCAGTCACCGGGTCAAGCCCGGCGGACGGTTCATCTAAAAATAATATTTCCGGGTTGAGTGCTAGTGCCCGGGCCAGTCCCGCCCTTTTTTTCATGCCGCCGCTGATTTCTGACGGCAGATAATGTCCATAGTTTTCAAGGCCGACAAGGGACAGTTTTACATGAACCATTTTTTTGATTGCGTTTTTTGAAAAATCCGTAAATTCAGCAATGGGCAATGCGACATTTTCGCCGACCGTCATCGAGCTGATCAGTGCGCTGCTTTGAAATAACACGCCGATTTTTCTTAAAGCCGCGTAAAATTGTTTTTCAGAGCATTGTGTGATATTAATATCATCGATAAAAACTTTCCCGGATAAGGGGTTCTCCAGGCCGATCATATGTCGTAAAAGCGTACTTTTTCCGCTGCCGCTCTCCCCTAAAATGACGAATATTTCGTTTTGGTCAACAGAAAAGCTGATGTTGTCCAGGATTATCTCATCGCTGTATTTAACCGTTAAATTATTGACCCGGGCGGCACTATTTTTTTTCATACATGTTAACCCCAGTAACTTCTGGTAACAGCAAATATGGAATCAAAAAGCACGATCAGAAAGATGCTTGTCACAACAGCAGAGGTGGCAGCATGCCCGACAGCCGAAGCCCCGCCCTTTGCCTGAAATCCTCTCAGGCAGCCGACACAGGAAATTAATATCGCAAAAACAAATGATTTTGAAAGCCCCCAGAACAATTCAAACAGATTTAATGAATTAAATGTCTGGCTGATGTAAGAAGTAGCGGATAAGTCAAGCATTGTGATGCCGATTAACAGGCCGCCGGAAATGGCGAACAGGTTTGCAAACATGGTCAAAATCGGGATAACAATCACTGCGGCAATCATGCGCGGAATTGCCAGAAAAAGAACCGGATCAAACCCCATTGTCAGAAGGGCGTCAATCTCTTCAGAGATTTTCATGGTGCTGATTTCCGCTGCATATGCAGACCCGGATCGACCGGAAACAATAATCGCCGTCATAATCGGGCCGAGTTCAGAGACCATCGACAGGGCCACAAGGGATGCCACATAAATATTCGCGCCAAACTGTTTTAACTGCAAGGAAGACATAAACGCCATGATCAAACCCAAGAGAAAGCTGATCAACGCGACCACTGGCACGGCATCTACTCCGGTGGTTTTCATGTGACGGATGATGTCGTTTACTCGAAGGGATTTCGGCTTATGGGCAATGCGAATTGCCGACAGGACAATGGATCCGATAAAAGAAACAAAATATTTAATGCTTTTAACGGTATCAATGGCGGCTTCACCTGCCTGAATGATTAATCTTGAATCTAAGGCAAACGGCGCCGGCAAACGCTGCTTTGAATTGTTTGACTCCATCCGGGCCATCAGGGATGTTAATTCTTCAGGTGAATTCAGAATTTGAAAATCAGTTTCCGGACGGCATACTTCATTTTTAAGTTCATATAACGCAAGGGCGCCGTAGTCATCAATATCGATAGTCTTTTTCAGATCAAATTTCAAAGAGGTTAATGTATTCTTTTTCAGCTGAGAAGTGAGCGTGTTAAGGGTTGGAGCGGCAGTGTTAATATTCAGAGAGCCGGAAAGAACAATTGTCCAGTCTGCGTCAGTATTTTTTAAAATTTTAAATGTATCGGAAGATGTGTCAGGCGCCATGATATCAACAGTTAAAATAAATGAATGATTTTTCAGGGTGTCATGAATATGTATAATTATTTTAAATTCTAGTGAATTTATCATATGCCGCCGATTAAATCAAACTTCATATACGCTCCTGTGTAAATTAGTGAAAGAAAATCTTATTTTATCTGTTGCCTGACTATCCGGCGGCTGGTAGATTTTTAAAAATTTACCATTCAAGTGAGAGAACGATACAATAACTGCCGGCTTGAAAGAAGGTTTAATGAAGACTATCAAAAAGCACAAATTTGGAAATGTATATGCCTATGAACTCGGATATTCGGCGGTGGGTCGTCCCTTGATGACCGTAAACTGTTATGTTGTCGGAGATATTCTCATTGACACCGGCCAGTCGCATATGAGCAGGGCCGTGCTGGATATTGTTAAAGCGCATAAAATATCCGCTGTCCTGTTAACGCATCATCATGAGGATCATAGCGGCAATGCCGCAGTCATTAAAAAGGCATTTGATATTCCGATCCAGGCGCATTCCTTGACGATTGACAAGATGAAAGATTCCTATAAAATATTTCCTTATCAACACTGGGTGTGGGGTGCGACAACGCCGGTAAGGCTGGATTCATTTATCCCCGATTTTTATGAACATGAAAATTTGAAGTTTCAGCTAATCCATGCTCCCGGTCACAGCAAAGACCACAGCGTATTTCTTGAAGTCAATCATGGATGGCTGTTTTCCGGAGACCTGTATCTTGGCGACCGGATAAAATATTTCCGGGCGGATGAAAAAATCGAGGAGCAGATCGCGTCGATAAGAAACGTGCTGTCATATGAATTTGATTCGCTTTATTGCAGTCATAACCCAAGGCCGATAAACGGTAAAAGATATCTGGCGGCAAAACTGCAATTTCTTGAAGATTTTTACGGCAATGTTTCGATTTTAGCTGATCATGGACTTGATGAAAAAAAGATTATGCGTCAGCTGCAGCTGAAAGAGCAACGGATGATTAAGCTGATATGCTTTGGGAATGTGAGTATGCGCAATATGGTGCGTTCCGTGATTACCGCACATAAAAATTAATTTTTATTTAAATGTTGAAAACCTGGTCCTTTGGGCCAGGTCAGAGATATTGGCTCTGCCCTGAGCGATGATTCGGTTAAATTCTTAATCGTAATCTTTCTCTTAATCATAATCTTTTGGGCGAAAGTCTTTCATCAAAAGACG
>JAQYVU010000081.1 GCA_030145385.1 Desulfococcaceae bacterium | reverse complement strand
TTCGCACCATAATTTTGACGCGATTCTTGCTTCAGGCTCCCTTGTTCATATCCCTCATAATAATCTGCCCTATGTACTGACAAATATCATCAATGCATTTAGAAAAAATTATTCCTCAGGCAAATTTATGTATATTTCAATGAAGGAAGGAATAGGCATAAAAACAGATCGCCGGAACCGGATATTTTACCTGTGGGATGACAAAACGTTAAAAAGCCTGTTTGATGATTTTGGATTTAAGGTAATTGATGCGGCAAAAAGCGAATCTGTTAAAAACTCAAAAGACCTGTGGATCGGATATGTCTTGCAAATAAATTATATTCCTCCAGCAGCATCCGGGATAAACAGCACTTCATCTTAAGCTTATTAAATCATCAGGTTTGCAATTTTTCGCTGCCGCCAGACCCTTTGTAAGGCAAACCCCTACAAAAAAATCCGTTAAATACTGATAGGTTATCATATTTTTTTTATTGTAATCATAAATACTTCTCTGGTAAGATATTCATGATTGAACAAATTCAAAAACTCTCTCGCATGACGACCTCTACACATAATTGACTGTGTAATAGACTCCCTTCAAGAAGATTAACCGGCTCTGCTATCTGTGATTAATTCCCTTTGCTTGCTTGAGAGAAGATATCATTTTCTTTGAATTCAGGTTTTTGAATACAAATGATTAAAGAAGGAGGGTATAGTGATATGCAAAAACGCAGATATACACGCAGCGGTGTCTGGCAGAATACCGATGCAACAATCAAAGTTCGGGAAAATATCAGCTACGATAAAATACAGTGTTTGACAATTAAGGGAACAGTGAAAAATTTAGGGGCCAGCGGGATGTTTTTGTTAACCGATGAACTTGTGCCGGTCCCTGCCAGTGCGGAAATCACCATCAACTTTGACGCTAAATCCAGTATGCCGGACCTGTTAATGGAAGCATCCGGAAAAACAGTTCGCCTGACCAAAAAAGGCGTGGGCATCAAATTTACATCCATTAATTTGAAAAAACTTCAGAAATGCATCATTAAAAAAATTAATAGTTCAGATATTTCCGAATGCATGCTGGATACAATTTGACAGCTTAGATCTGATTGACAGCTTAATCTGAAAAATAAAAATGGAGAACCCGGTTGAACGCGTTCTCCATTTTTACTTTTCTTATTTTGTTAAGTTACGACATTGTTTTAATTACGGGATCAGGGAAATTTCATTGACCCGGCTGGAATCACCGGATTCAAGAGCTGTTTTACCATAATTGGCATCCGGAATTACATAATTTTCAAACCCGCCGGCTTCCGGGTCAGCCGTTAAAAAAGTTAAAAACGCCATCCATTCCTTTACTTCCTGGATACCGTCAGCTTCAAGATCCCGGTCTAAACGGGAATCGAGCATATTTTCAACGGTCACCGGTTCTCCCATATTATCCAGCGGCGTGATGGGAAGTCCGAGCTCACCTAACAAAAACTGTAGCTCATCACTTTGTACAATCAAAAACATGTAAATATCAAACACACATGGATACATTGTTTCATCGTCAATATCCATGGCCGGGAACTGGCAGGAAAAATCCATTCCGTTGTATATTTTGACGGAACCCGGCACCACTGTATAACCTCCGGAAGCATCAAAATGCGCATATTGAATCCCGGAAACATTCAAGTAATAATCCGTCTGAAGATTACTCAGAGCATAAGCTAAACCCATGAGCGCTGGATCTCCTGAACCTGAAAGCATGGCCAGAAAATCAGCGTCCTGTGATGCAGTCACGTAAGCATTAAGCTGGCACATGTTTTTAATATGTGCCCCGGTCAGATTGACCTGCATCAGCGGATAACCCGGAACATCCTGCTGGGCCGAATCCATTGTCATGCCCAGGGGAAGCACACTGTACATATCAGCAAAAGTCACTTGCTGGCCGAAATCAAAACCATTTCTAACCACGCCATTGGCCACAATGCCGATAACGCCGTCCATGCCGCCCAACATATATCTCAAAGAGTCTGCAACCAGGTTTCCCATTCCGGATTCGTCCGCCCCATGGGGTTTTGCCAGATTATCCGATCCGGAACCGGCAATCACCGTATTCATTTCAAATCCCAATTCGGCAACAAGCACTTCATTGATTCCCGCATCAATCATACCCATCAGATAATCCATGGACGAATCACCGGACGTACTGTCATCGATGTCATGGTTTATCAGAGCTGCATCCGTGACACCGTTTCCGATCTCCACCGTAACATCCAGCTGGGCCAAATTTTTTCCATAATTGCCGGCACAGATAATACGGGTACCGTTTTCAAGTACGACATCACCCGTCATCTGATGTTCATGCCCGGATGCAATAATATCAATGCCTGTGACGTTCTGTGCCAGAGTGACATCATCCCCGCCCGGAGTGCCGTTGGGATCGGTAATGCCGGAATGGGAAAGCGCAACAACAATATGTGCGCCCATTTCATCTTTCAAATAATCCACCTGCTGCTGGATAAATGCATAATCATGATTAAACGTAACCGGCGGAGCCAGGGGGGCGTCATTTTCAGCAGTATTGCCGAGCAAACCAATGATGCCGACTTTCAGGCCGTTATCCAGGGTTTTAACCATCATATCCCGGATCACACCGGCAGCGACAAACGCTTCTACACCATCATCATCCGTACCGGCAATGCCATCGGTTTTCATATTGGTCGCAATAATGGGAACCGTGAATCCAGTTCCATCTTCCCCCACTGCATTGTTGAGAATCATCGCCAGTCCGGCAGGGCCATAATCAAATTCATGGTTCCCGATGGTCACGGCGTCATAAGCCATAAATTCCATAAAATAAAAAGCCGCCGGCATCTCACCCAAAGTGAGGTCATAAACCGTACCCATCAGGAAATCACCGGAGTCAACCAGAAGAGACGGAATACCCTGTGCCATGCCTGCCAGTCGCAATTGGGCAATTTTGGCTGTCAGCCGGGCATATCCGCCCTGGGTCTGATCAGTGCCATCGGTCCCGGAATTATCAATGCCGTCGCCGGGACTGTAAGTTATTGAAGACCCGGTCCCGCTTGCCCGGTGATGAACATCCGTTGTCTGCAGCAGCGTAAAAGAGACCGTATCACCGGCTGAAAGTAAAGGCGGTGAAGCTTCCGCAGGACTGCTGTTGTGAGAATCACTGCAGCCGGAAATGGTAATGACCATGATCACTGAAAATATCAGAGCACATATTTTTTTCATAAAACCTCCATAAGTAATAACTATGTTCAATTGATAAACTTAAAAAATCAGATTTCAATGGCAAAGAAAAAAGCTCCAAATTCAAGGCGCGCAAATTCTGAGTGATGATTCGTACTTTTCGTACTATGAAGAAACGAGGAATGCAGCGCAACGCAGAAGTTGGACTTTTTACGAAGCCAGTACAATTGATTTAAAACGCTAAATCGAATCCAAACGCAACGGTTGTTGTCGCATTTTCAGTTTTAACGTCGACCGGCGGCAGACCATTATTTTCGGCCTGCAGGTAGGCAATGGTTTTGTCCTCCCAGATTGTCTGGCCCACCGCAAAATTAAACGTCACATTCTCTTTTATTTTCCAGGCAAAGCCGGTGCCAATGTGCCAGTTGTCGGTATAAAGGACTTCAAACGCCCCAATTTCCTGGTAATAAGCCGCTATATCATTCCATTCAAATTTCGTATAAATGGTGCCGATACTGACAAGGAATGTCTCATTTACCTGATAGGCAAATGTTCCCCCCAGGCTCCAGCAATCACCGGCATGATCGGAAATATCGCTGCCGTCATCGAATTTCCCCCAGTTTGCGTCTTCCTGAAAATACCAGTTAAAATCCAGTTCCGTACTAAGTTTTGGAGACAACCGGTATTCAGCGCCAATACCGAACATAGCGGGAAAATCTCTCCTGTTTTTTTCCCTGTAATCTGCCAGCCCAAACTCTTCCGGAAAATCATTTTGTTTCAGATCTGTCTTAAAATCAAGCTTCACGCGGGATTCATACCGAAGGCCGATGTTAAGTTCCGGGGTGGGTGACATATTCATCCCGACAACACCGCCGAAACCGTCCGCATCAGTATCATACCTGAGTTTCCACCGGTGATCATTTGCCCCGGCGTCAATAAAAGTTGCCCCGGCTTTTACTTCATTTTCCGCACTAATGTACCGCACCGCAAGTGCAAGAGATATTTTATCATTAAATCGATATGCCGCACCGACTTCCGAAGTTAAATATATGGATGACGCTTCCAGATAATCATCCTTAAAGGCTGTAAACATGCCGCTGGACCCCATCACTGTCATTGCGCCGATAAACTGTGTATTAACAGAGCCGTTGGGATAATCAGCAGTCGCGCCTCCGCCCGGAACATAGATCCCTCCGAAAATTGCAAAATCACCATCATTGTATGCGCCGTAGAGATTCGGTAAAAAATAGTCAGGATCATCCTGCTCATAGGACTTTTGGCCGTTTGACGCAGGCAACCCTAAGTCAAACGAATGTTCCGGACTCCGGAACAGAGCCTGATTGCCGATATTCAGATGAACCCCTTCAGACATTTTTGTCAATCCCGCCGGGTTATAAATCACAATATCCGTTGAATCAGTGGCCGCATTCCGGTTGCCGGTTCGTATCCATTCCGTGCTCATATTTGACAGCTGATCAATGTTTGCAAACACATCCGACACAGTAAATAACAAAACGAACAGCAAGCCAAAAATAACGAATTTCCCGTTTCTCATCAGACATCCCCCTTTCGTTGCCGTTATAGAAAACAAAACTATCAGACCCGTGATCGCTACAGTGAATCGTGTTTACTGTAAAAAAAATTTAAAGGTGTTGAAAATTAGACTATGAATTTTTTAGTTATTAAATATGGCTGAGTGACGACTCATTGTCAATGGAATAATCTGGCGGGATTTAGTGAAAAGAATGAAAAAAACAGATTGCATTGATTAATTATTTAAATTAGTTTTTCATGTATCAGCCATTGGTAACAGTCTCTGAGCATGAAAATTAATATGCCGGGGCAGTAGTCAAGTCCATCTGTTGCTTTTTGACTGCTGCAGACCAGTTCGGAAGACACCAGCATCGCCTTTTCCGGAGTCAGGTCCGGTTCTTTCCGGATTATAGAAGACCACCAGTGAAACAGTCTGCCCATTGCCTTTAAACCAGGTTCTTCTAAATTGGTGAGTTTTGAGTTTTCTTTACCAATAAAAGTGATAATAAATTTTGGCGAACATTTGTATTTTGACGTAGGAAATGATAAAGACCATCAAGCTGCCATGTG
Source organism: Desulfococcaceae bacterium (assembly GCA_030145385.1). Taxonomy (GTDB): domain Bacteria; phylum Desulfobacterota; class Desulfobacteria; order Desulfobacterales; family Desulfosalsimonadaceae; genus SURF-3. The sequence goes on along the minus strand of JAQYVU010000081.1, from coordinate 17,744 downwards.
AGTGGAACAGGTGAATGAAGAAATCAGCTGATTGATTCAAATCGGCCTTAATGATTGGAAAGGGTGGTTTTAATCATGAACCTGAACATATTTATCCAAAACGGATTCTTTAAAAACGGTCCAACTGTTTTTTGATAGACAATAATTTTTAAAAGGATTTTGCAATGACTAAAACTGATTCGTGGTATGAGTATCCTGCTAATCTGGTGGATATGTTTGAAGACAGTGTAAAAAAATTTGCTGACCGGCCGCTGGTGGGCATGAAAAATACCGGTGGTGAATATGAGTACACAACCTATGGTCAGGTTGCCGAACGGGTGGATAATCTCCGGGGCGGTCTTGCGCAACTAGGCGTTGATAACGGGGACGGGGTCGGGCTCATTATCAATAACTCCGAAGCATGGGGTGTGATTGCCTTTGCCGCCTACGGTAGAGGGGCGCGCCTTGTACCCATGTATGAAAAGGAACTGGTTCATATCTGGCGCTACATTATTGAAGACAGCGAACTAAAGGTCCTGTTCGTGGTCAATGAAGATGTGTATGAACAGGTAAAAGGCTGGGTGGATGAAATAGAGACCCTGGAAAAGGTTTTTATCATCAATGGCACCGGAGAAAACAGCATGGCTGCGGTGGAAGAAATGGGACAGAAAAATCCTGTGGCATCCGTAAAACCGCGTTACAGTGACATTGCATCCCTGATTTATACGTCAGGCACCACCGGCGATCCCAAGGGCGTGCTCCTGAGCCACGGTAACTTTACCACCAATGTTCAGGCCGCTGCCAGTGCATTTCCCCATATAGATGAAAACGTAGTGACCTTATCCATTTTACCGTGGGCTCACAGTTTCGGTCAGACCGGCGAGCTGTATCTGGGAATTTATGTGGGAGGGGCCACCGGCATTATGGGAGCGGTGGAAACGGTCGTGGATGATATGGGCAAGGTCCGGCCCACTATTTTGATTGCCGTTCCCCGGGTGTTTAATAAAGTATACAGCGGCATCCATAATATGATGATTGAAAAAGGCGGATTGGCGCAGTTCCTTTTTAATACCGCAAAAAAAGAAGCTGAAAAAAAGCGAACAACCGGCAAAGCGTCAATAAAACTTAAAATTTTAGATAAGCTGGTGTTCAACAAAATCCGGAACCGGTTCGGGGGCCGTTTAAAGGAGGCAATTACGGGCAGTGCGGCAATGAATCCCGAAATCGCGCAGTTTTTTATTGATATAGGCATCCCCACGTATGACTGCTATGGACTCACCGAAACCACGCCGGCCATGACCATCAACAGCCCGGCCGGCCACCGGCTCGGCAGTGTGGGCCGGGCCATTGATAAGGTAACAGTCGTAATTGACAAATCAATGGTTGGTGAAGACAGCGAAGACGGAGAGATTCTTTGCTTTGGCCCCAATGTTATGCAGGGATATCACAACAAGCCGGAAAAGACCGCAGAGGTCACGGTGTCTGATCCTAAGCTTGGCATTGGTTTTCGTACCGGAGACCGGGGACGGCTGGATGAAGATGGATTCCTTTTTATTACCGGTCGGTTCAAGGAGGAATATAAGCTTGAAAACGGCAAGTATGTCCACCCTGTATCTTTGGAAGAAGACATCAAGTTAAATTCTTATGTGATCAATGCCATGCTTTATGGGGATGGTAAACCGTATAATGTATGCCTGGTGGTGCCGGATTTTGATGCATTAAAACCTATTTATGATGAAATGGGCCTGGGTGACAAAAGCCCGGAAGACCTGATCAAAGAAGAAAAGGTTCAGGATTTTATCAAGACAGAGGTCACCAATCATCTGAAAAAAACATACGGCGGATATGAAATTCCGAAAAAATTTATATTTTTGCCTGAAGATTTTTCAGTTGAAAACGGCATGCTGACCCAGACGATGAAATTAAAACGCAGAAATGTGTATAAAATATATCTGGATCAGCTAGAGGCACTTTATGATTAGAATCTGATTATAATATCAATAAAGATTTTGATCTTCTAATTTTGACAGTCTCGTAAAAGTCAGATTCCGATGGCAAGGAAAAAAGCTCCAAATTCAAGGCGCGCAAATTCTGAGTGATGATTTGTACTTAGCGTACCATGAAGAAACGAAGAATGAAGCGCAACACAGAATTTGGACTTTTTACGAAGCCATCAATTTTAAAATTTCAAAGATCACATTGGTATATATACCAATGTGATCTTTTGGTTTATGCATCTTTTGAGGAAATCTGAGATAATTCAGAGTTGACAAGACACTGATATAGTTTTGGCAATAGTGCGGGATTTTGAGTTAGAAGATCTTCAGTATATTGTGCATAAAGGGTGTCACGGCCGCCCCCCTGACTCATTGAAATTTTCTTCAAGAGCCAAGAGCAATCGGGGACGAGAAACGATAATAATTTTGAAAAGATTTATATGGCAACTTAATTAAAAAAGATTCACATCTGTCGAATTTATCAGTCAGCCTGGTAATACGACCGATACCATTCAACAAATTTCCCAATCCCCTCTTCAATGGATGTTTCCGGTTTAAATCCGACGGCATTGTATAAATCATCGATGTTTGCATATGTTTCAGCAACATCTCCAGGCTGAATATCCATAAAGTCTTTTTCAGCTTTTTTCCCCAGCGCATTTTCAATGGCTTCGATAAACTGAGTCAGCTCCACGGGATTGTTGTTTCCAATGTTAAAAATCCGATACGGCTTATATGATGTTCCGGGGTCCGGCGCATCTCCCGACCAGTTCGGATTCGGTTCCGGCACTGCATTGATGACACGGACAACGCCTTCGACAATATCATCAATGTAGGTAAAATCCCGCCGCATTTTGCCATGATTAAAAACCTGGATGGGTTTTTTTTCTAAAATGGCCTTTGTGAACAAAAACAGCGCCATGTCCGGGCGTCCCCAGGGACCGTAAACCGTAAAAAACCGAAGACCGGTACAGGGCAGATTATATAAATGACTATACGTGTGAGCCATGAGTTCGTTGGATTTTTTGGTTGCCGCATACAATGATACCGGGTGATCCACATTATCATGAACCGAAAACGGCATATTGGTATTGGCGCCATAAACGGAACTTGACGATGCAAACACCAGGTGCTTGACATGATGGTGACGGCAGCACTCCAGGACATTGACAAAACCCACCAGATTAGACTCGACATAGGCATGCGGATTGATCAGCGAATACCGGACCCCGGCCTGTGCAGCCAGGTTCACCACCACATCAATTTCATGGGAAGCAAAAATGTTTGTCAGCCCTGCCAGGTCACTTAAGTCGGTCTGAAAAAATGCAAACCGGGAGTTTTGCCCAAGGCGTTTTAAACGATCCTTTTTGATATTTACATCATAATAGTCATTTAAATTATCCACGCCAAAGATATGAAATCCATCCGCTAAAAGACGCGTTGCCAGATGAAAACCGATAAAGCCGGCCGCACCGGTGATCAATATGTTTTTAAATTCAGAAGTCATTTTTTCGCTCATTTTTCTTATTTTGGTTAATTTATTGATTAGGCTGGCACCGTAAAAAGCAGCAGGATGGCTAAGTTAAAAAGTTCATATACAAGGCGTAGTGATTTTTCAGGCTCAAAATCATACAAGTCGTATCTTGAGAGCCTGAAAAATTGCTACAACGCAGTAGATGGAATTTTGAACAACGCCATCACATTTTGTTTAAAAAATCAACCAATAACCTCACACCAAACCCGCTCCCGCCGGCACCGCAATAATCTCCGCCTTTTTTGGAATAAGCAGGTCCTGCGATATCAATATGGGCCCACCGGGTATCTTCGACAAACTCTGACAAAAACAACGCCGCTGTGATAGCTCCGCCATAACGGGTGCTGCTCATATTATTGATGTCCGCAAATTCACTTTTCAACAGGGCCTTGTAATCATCCGGCATCGGCATGGCCCAGCAACGCTCGGCGACAGCCTCTCCTGATGCGACAATATCTTTTGCCAGTTGTTTATCAGTTGAAAACACACCGGCGATCTTTTCACCCAGGGCAACAACACAGGCCCCGGTTAACGTCGCCATATCAACCATTACATCCGGCTTAAACATTTTAATCGCATAAGACATGGCATCAATTAGAATCAGCCGGCCTTCAGCATCCGTGTTGCCTATTTCAATGGTTTTTCCGCTATATGATTTAATGATATCTCCGGGACGGGTGGCATCCCCGGACGGCATATTTTCCACAACCGGAATCACCCCGACAACCCGGAACTTATGCTTTAGCCGGGCAAGTGTTATCAACGTTGCAGCAACAGAAGCTGCCCCGGACATATCCATCTTCATTTCATCCATACCTGCGGACGGCTTCAAACTAATACCGCCGGAGTCAAACGTCACCCCTTTTCCCACGAGTACGTAAGTTTTCTTGTTTTGGGGTGCTTTTTTATTTTTAAACGGGTTATAATCCAAAATCAACAGACGGGGTTTGCTCCTGCTGCCGGCCCCCACCGCCAGAATCGCGCCCATGCCGTTTTGCTTCAGCGATTTTTCGTCCAGAATAGAAAAAGACAAATCTTCTTTTTCTGCGGCTTTCACCATTGACCGGACAAAACGATCCGGACGTTTTTCATTGGACGGCATGCTGACCCAATCCCTGGCCAAAAGGGTGCCCTTGCAAATTGTTTCAATCTTCGACGGCAGAAGCCGCCGACTTTTGGCAATTTTTGAATCCGTAAAAACAGATACGGTTTTTAAAGGTTTTGCCTTTTTTTCCTTCTTGTATTTATCAAAGATATGATTGCCCAGAAAAGCGCCTTCAAATAATGCCCCCAAAAGCACGTCGTCTTTCATATCCAGTTTCTCAGGACATGGTGCACACAAGACAATTTCAGACAGCTCTTTTTTGATCAGCTGCTTAACGCTTTTACCGGCAAAACGTCGCAACGCATCTGCGTCAATTTTATCACGGTTGCCGATCCCGACAAATAGAATCCGCTCCAACTTGCTGTCCGCCGGATCATAGAAAACAACGGAATCATCTTTTTTCCCTTTAAACTCTTTTATTTTCCTGGCATTTTCAATCAAACTGATAATTGCCGGATCATCATGAATCTCTGTATTTTCACAAACCGGAACAACAAGACATTCAGTCTTTTTTTTAAGTATTTCCCCGGATAACAATTTTAACATGAGCGATCTCCTTTATAAGCCCCTTTCTTTTTGCACCATTTCATAAGCTTCCTGAATTTCCCTGAACTTGTCATTGGCAAATGTGACGAATTCATCCGGCAGCCCTTTGGAAGCAATGGTATCCGGATGAAAATCCCTGACGAGTTTCCGGTATTGACTTTTTACTTTATCATCTGAGTCACTGTTTGAACACCCCAGAATTGTATAGTATTTGTCCGAATCAGGGGCATAACTGGATTTAAATTTCAGATATGCATCATTGCTGAAGTTAAAAATATCGGCAGCAGACTTAATCAGTTGTTCTTCAGCCCCATGCAATGCACCGTCTGACAGGGCAACGCGAAACAATATATCAATCATCAACTCCAAAAGCTGGGGCTGATCATTAAAATGCTGGTAAAACTGAACGGCAAAATTTTCAAATGATTCATTAGAATCCATTGCCGCCCGAAAAATATGTTCGGCTGCCAGGCGGCTTTGTGCATTCAAATGAAGATCTTCGACCATAAAATGCCTGACTGTTTGAATTTCAGGTTCAGTGACCGTTCCATCGGATCTGATCAATTTGGCCAGCATGGAAAAAGATGCGACAAAAAAAGTCATTTGTGATGTTTCACCATTCGACAGCCGGGCGCTGTCTTTTCCGGCAACAACCTGCCCGGCGTTTTCGCCGTCAAACATATGCCCAAACGCTGCTCCTGCAACGGCACCCACAGGACCGCCCATCGCAAAACCGATAGTTCCGCCAACTACTTTACCCAACCAGCTCATTTATTATTCCTTTAATTTTTTCCGTAACAGGTCAAGAGCACATATGGCAAAAATCTGCTTGTTTGACAAGCGCTCTTTAAATGGCGAATTAAATCTATACCCCAAAGTTTTGCCAGGCAGTGAAATACCGATCCATACAGTGCCGACCGGTTTTCCGTCAGTCCCGCCGGTGGGCCCGGCTATTCCGCTGGTGGCAAGACCGCAGGTTGCGCCGGAAATTCTGCGCACGCCGTCCGCCATTTCCATGACCGTTTCTTCAGAAACAGCACCGTATATTTGCAATGTCTCTTCAGATACTCCCAAAACATTTTTCTTTGCATCGTTTGAGTACGTAACACCCGAAAATAAAAAATAATCGGAACTGCCAGGCACATTTGTCAGTAAATGCGAAACCAATCCGCCGGTACAGCTTTCCGCAACTGCAATCGTGGTCTTGTTTTTTACAAGAAGAGAAGCAATCTCCGCTTCCATTGATCTGCCTTCCAATGAAAAAACTTTATCCCCAAGTTTTTCAGCGATCCACCTGACTGCTTTTTCAATTTCATCCGTAAGATTTGCCCTGTCAGTCCCGATAGCCGTCATTTTTACCGTAATAACCGGAAACCGTGCCAGCATTCCCAGTTTCACATTCGGAAATAATGATTCAAAACTTTTAAGTTTTTCATTCACAAGCGCCTCGGGAAGGCCGAAAACAGACAATTGCTTTCTCAGCGGAATATTTTTGTCTACGCCTTGAAAAGATAAAATATCCGGGACCACTGATTCGGATAACATATTTTCCATTTCCTTTGGCACCCCGGGAAGAAAATAACACCGGCACCTGCCGATATGGAATATAAATCCGGGTGCTGTTCCGGCTGTGTTTAATATGGGGATGGCCCCTACTGGCAGCATGGCCTGCTTGGCGTCTGATCCGGACATCTTACGGGAAAATTTTGCAAAATACATTTCAATGGATTTTTCGGCATTTTGATCAAGTTGAAGATCAACACCAGCAGCTTTGGCCGCGGCTTCCGCGCTCAGGTCATCAATTGTCGGCCCGAGTCCGCCGGTTATAACGGCAATATCTGCGCGTGAACCTATTTCTGAAAACACGGCTGCCAACTCGTCCATGTCATCACCGACACAGCTGTGCCGTGTTACCTGGATACCGATTTCATCCAAACTGACTGCTATGTGCGCAGAATTCGAATCAATCACAGCTCCCAGACAGATCTCATCACCGGTCGATAGTATTTCACCGATCATCATTTTCACCTTTTATATATTATCAGGACGCAATTTATTAAATAAACTATTTTAAAAGAATAATAATCAAATTAATATAAACACAAAAAACCGCTTGACAAAAATTCTTTATACAATTAATTAGTAAAAATTGGAAATATAATAATGAATATAAAATTTAAACAAAATACATTTTCAGGAAATTACTTTTGGTGGTGGCAGGCTGACATAACGAGGCGTGCTGACGGATAGATTCCTGTATACAACAATATAAAAACACTCAAGACCGTGGGCAGCCTCAACCCCACGGTTTTTTTATTTAAATTATAAGACTGTGGGAGATTCCCCGGTCTTTTTTTTTTTGGTTAAAAATATTAAGGAGACGGACATGCGATTACGACAATTCCCCGATCAAAAGAAATTTTGTGATTTATTTGATCAACACAATGTGGTGCCCTTGTGCAGGGAAATTCTTGCGGACATGGATACACCGGTGACGGTTATGAAGAAAATATATCCTGAAAACGGGCCGGCGTTTTTGCTTGAAAGTGTTGAAGGAGGAGAACGCTGGGGTCGTTACAGTTTTTTGAGCGTTTCCGCCCGAACTCATATCCGAATCTTTAAACACCGGATTGAAATTCAAAAAAACGGTCACCGGGAAAATATTGTCCATAACAATGATCCGTTTCCAATTCTAAGAAATTTTATGAAGCGCTATGCTCCGGCAGTCCTTTCTGATCTGCCCAGATTCTGGGGCGGTCTTGTGGGATATCTGACTTACGAAACCGTATCTTTTTTTGAAAAGATTCCCAATAAATTTCCCGAAGACAAACCCCTGGCACATTTTATTCTGCCGGATGAGATGCTGATATTTGACAATATCCATAACACCTTGATGATCGTTGCCATTGCATTTAAAAATGATCATGCTGATCCGGAAAAATCCTTTGAAGCCGCATCAGAAAGGATTGACCGGCTTGAAGTCAAAATATCTGCGAGCCTTACGGATACACGAACAAAAAATGATTCAAGCTATAAAATGGAATCATTATGTAAAGAAAGTGATTTTCGCTTAAAGGTTGATAAAATTAAATCTTACATCACCAAAGGGGATGTCATCCAGACGGTCATATCCCAGCCGTTTGTCTGCGATGCCCCCAAAGATCTGCTATCATTGTACAGGGCACAGCGTTATATCAATCCGTCACCGTATCTTTTTTTCATGCATCTGAATGAAACCACACTGGTCGGCTCCTCACCGGAAACTATGGTCCGCCTGGAAAATGGTGTGGCCACGCTTCGTCCCATTGCCGGCACCCGGCCCCGCGGCGCCACCGAGCAGAAAGACCGCGCCCTTGCAGACGAACTGCTGGCAGATGAAAAAGAACGGGCGGAGCATCTCATGCTCGTAGATCTCGGTCGCAACGATCTCGGACGAGTGGCGGAAACCGGCACGGTCCAAGTAACTGATTTAATGATTATTGAACGCTATTCCCATGTCATGCATATGGTTTCAAATATCAAATGCGACGTTAAATCCGATTATGATGCATGGGATTTGATGGCTGCCAGTTTTCCCGCCGGGACTCTTTCCGGAGCACCCAAAGTGCGGGCCATGGAAATCATTGCCGAACTGGAGGAAAATCCCCGAGGCCCATACGGAGGGGCCGTCGGCTATATATCCTTTAACGGCAACATGGACCTTGCCATTACCATTCGTACCGCCTGTATTGAAAAGGGCAGACTGACCGTCAATGCCGGTGCAGGCATTGTTTATGATTCTGATCCGGAAACAGAACGAATTGAAACCGTAAACAAGGCCATGGCCATGCAAAAGGCACTTCAATTAATCGAGGAGCAATAAGGAGACTTTCAATGATTGTCATGATTGATAATTATGATTCATTTACATATAATCTGGTACAGTATCTGCGGCAACTGGGAGAAGAAATCCGTGTGCTCAGAAATAACGTGTTCACCCTTGATGAGATTGAAAAACTGGATATGGCAGGCATTGTCATATCCCCCGGTCCCGGAAATCCGGAATCTGCGGGTTTGTCCATCCCTGTAATCAGGCATTTTTCAGGAAAAGTACCCATTCTCGGAGTATGCCTTGGACACCAGTCCATCGCCGCTGCATTTGGCGGTCAGATTATATCCGCCAAAAAAATTATGCACGGAAAGACTTCCATGGTAACAGCTGACGGGAAAAAGCTGTTTAACAAAATCAATAAACCGTTTGTGGCCATGCGGTATCATTCCCTGGCCGTGTCCCGGGAAAATTTACCCGACTGCCTGAAGATCACTGCTGAAACTGAAGACGGAGAAATTATGGGATTGCGGCATCGTACGCACCCGACTGAAGGGATTCAGTTTCATCCGGAATCCATCATGACCCCTGTTGGAAAAAGACTATTACGGAATTTTGTTAATCTTTCTAAGGAGGACACAGATGTTTAAGGAACATTTAAGTAAAATTATCCGCAATGAAAACTTAAACGAAAATGAAATGTCGGCAATGATGACAGAAATATTTTCCGGAGAAATTACCGATGCCCAGATCGGCGCATTTATGGGTTCTTTGGCCACCAAGGGCGAAACCTTTGAAGAACTTGCCGGTGCGGCAACCGCTATGCGGAGAAAAGCCCACCGGATTGAAGCCATGGCATCCACCATTGTGGATACCTGCGGGACCGGCGGCGATGGTGCCAAGACCTTTAATATTTCAACAACCACTGCCTTTGTTGTGGCCGGTTGCGGGGTTACCGTTGCAAAACACGGCAACCGTTCCATTTCGAGCCAGTGCGGCAGCGCTGATTTGCTCGAAGCCTTAGGGATGAAAATCGATATCGATCCGGAAATTGTGGAAGAAGCAATTGCAGAAATCGGCATCGGGTTTTTGTTTGCACCGATTTATCACAGCGCCATGCGTTTTGCGGCGAATGCTCGGAAAGAAATCGGCCTGCGCAGTATATTTAATATGCTCGGCCCCCTGACCAATCCGGCAGCAGCCAACTGCCAGCTGCTCGGCGTTTTTGCACCGGAATTAACCGAAATGTTTGCCCAGGCCTTAAAACTTCTGGGAGCAAAGCGTGCTTTTGTGGTACACGGCCATGACGGACTCGATGAAATATCCATTTGTGCCCCCACCCGCATTTCCGAACTTAAAGATAATCAGGTCAGCACTTATGATATCATGCCGGAGCAGTTTTTCGGGCAGCCTGCAGATCCGAATGATCTTGTGGGCGGAACTCCGGAAGAGAACGCTGAAATCACAAAAAACATTTTAAACGGCGAAAAAGGTCCTAAACGGAATGTGATTTTAATCAATGCGGCCGCAGCCTTGGTAGCTGCCGGAAAAGCCGATGATTTTAAAGACGGCATCCCGCAGGCGGCAAATGCCATTGACCGCGGAGATGCGCTTTCCAAACTCAACGCATTGATCGCTTTTACCCAGGAGAACGGATAATGGGCACGGATTTTTTAAGCCGGATCATTGAATACAAGCAGCACGTGATCACAAAACAAAGGCACTTTCGATCGGAAAGCAGCCTGCGCAATGATGCTGAAAAATGTCTTGCGCACAGACCGTTTATCAAGCCCATGGAAAGTTGCAAAGGAAATACCATCCATATTATCGCTGAAATAAAACGCGCGTCTCCATCCAAAGGCATAATTGCCCCGAATCTGATCGCTGCCGATTATGCCGCAGCTTATGAACGGGGCGGGGCTTCTGCCATTTCCGTGCTTACTGAAGACCACTGGTTTAAGGGAAACACAGATGATTTAGCAGATGCCCGTGAGGCGTCTTCTCTGCCAATACTGCGCAAAGACTTTACCCTATCCACTTACCAGATTTACGAATCCGCAGTCATCGGTGCGGATGCCATCCTGCTGATCGTTCGCATTCTTTCGAAAAATCAGTTAAAGGACTACATCGATCTTTGTGCAGAATTAAATTTGGATGCTTTGGTTGAAATTCATACGCAAGATGATATTGACAAAATGAAAGACAGTGGTGCCCGCCTGATCGGCATTAACAACCGGAATCTGAAATCATTTGATACGGATATTGACACAGCAATCGACCTGGTATCCGGACTTGCACCCGGACAGATACCGGTTGCTGCAAGCGGCATTGCCACAAAAGACGATATTGAAAGAACCCGGGCAGCTGAAATCCGTCATTTTTTAATCGGTGAAAGCATTGTACGCTCACCGGATCCTGAAAAATTTATTCAATCACTCATAGAGGAAACTGTATTTTAATGGAAACCTATTTTACTCCGGAATTTCCGCAAATCAAAATATGCGGACTGACAAGAACCGAAGACGCTGTAAAATGCGCATCTGAAGGAGTGGATGCCATTGGTTTTATTTTCTTCAAAAACAGCCCGCGATATATAAAACCTGAACGAGCAAAAATAATTTGTGCATCGCTTCCTGAAAATGTCATCACTGTGGGCGTTTTTGTTAACGAACCGTTTAATTCCATCATGGATATTGTGTCCACAACCAATCTGAGCGCAGTTCAGCTCCACGGAAATGAACCGCCAAAATTTGTAAGGTCGCTGACGGATCAGGGACTGAATGTAATTAAGGCGTTATACATGGAAAGCCAGCCTTCCATTGCCCAGGTTTCCACCTATGCTGCTTCGGCATATCTGGTTGAATGCGCCAAAGGCATTCTTCCCGGCGGTAATGCCATGACCTGGAACTGGAAAGATGCGGCCGGATTCGGAAAAAGCCATCCTATGGTGCTGGCCGGGGGGCTGTCGCCGGAAAATGTTGCCTCGGCAATAAATCAGGCAATGCCGGATGCCGTGGATGTGAGTTCCGGCGTCGAAAGCGCTCCCGGTAAAAAAGACATTCATAAAGTGAAAGAATTTATAAAAGCTGTCCATATGAAAACTGATTTAGGAATTACCCATAGAAGAGAATTAAGGAGGATTTTTTAGATGAATCCAGACATACATTTTAATTCACGGATGTATCCGGATACAAACGGACATTTTGGACCCTATGGCGGCCGTTACGTCGCCGAAACCCTGATGCCCGCTTTAATCGAACTGGAAGCAGCTTATAAACAATTTCTGCCGGACCCAGAATTTCAAAAAGCATTAAACATTTTACTGAAAAATTATACCGGCCGCCCTACCCCGATCTTTTTTGCCGAACGGCTAAGCAGATCCATTGGCGGCGCTTCCATCTATTTAAAACGGGAAGACCTCACCCACACAGGGGCGCATAAAATCAACAATACCCTCGGCCAGACCCTGCTGGCCAAGTGGATGCGCAAAAAGAAAGTGATTGCTGAAACCGGTGCCGGGCAGCATGGGGTAGCCACTGCAACAACTGCGGCATTGTTCGGCATGGAATGCAAAATCTTCATGGGCGTGGAAGATATTCAGCGCCAGGCCCCGAACGTTAAGCGAATGGAACTGCTGGGTGCGGAGGTCGTGCCGGTGGCGTCCGGTACAGGCACCCTTAAAGACGCCATGAACGAAGCCATGCGATACTGGGTGTCCGCTATTCGTGACACCTTTTACGTCATCGGATCCGTTGCCGGTCCCCACCCCTACCCGGTCATGGTCCGTGAATTCCAGAAAATCATCGGTGAAGAATCAAAAATTCAAATTCAGGAGCTTGCCGGACGCCTGCCGGATTTGCTGGTGGCTTGTGTAGGCGGGGGCAGCAATGCCATGGGACTTTTCTTTCCGTTTATAGAAGATCAGAGCGTTCAGATGCTCGGTGTTGAAGCTGCCGGTACGGGAATTGAAACCGGAAAACATGCAGCAACATTAAATGCCGGGTCTGTGGGCGTTCTTCACGGTTCAAAATCATATGTACTTCAGGATGAAAATGGTCAGATCACGGAAGCGCATTCCATTTCCGCAGGCCTGGATTATCCCGGTGTCGGGCCGGAGCATTCTCTATTGAAAGATATCAACCGGGTTCAGTATGCGGCGGTCACGGACCAGCAGGCCTTGGAAGCGTTTTCCGCTCTATGTCGCCTGGAAGGAATCATTCCGGCCCTGGAAAGCTCTCATGCATTGGCAGCGGCCATGTTTGAAGCAAAAAACAGATCCAAAGACGATATTATTCTCATTAATCTTTCCGGCCGGGGGGATAAGGACTTAGGCATCGTTGGCCCATTACTATAAGGAGTTTTTAAGATATGAACCGTTTAAAAAATTCATTTGAAACATTAAAACAAAATAATGACAAAGCACTGGTCGGATTTGTCACTGCCGGTGATCCGGACATCGAGACTTCTTTGAAAATTGTTACCGCCATGTGTGAAAACGGAATGGATATTCTGGAACTCGGCGTGCCTTTTTCCGATCCGTCCGCTGACGGACCGGTTATTCAGCGCTCTTCTTCGCGTGCTTTAAAACATGATGTATCGCTGAAAACTGTCATGGACATGATTCGTAAAATCCGAAAAATCACCTCCATCCCGATTATTATTTTCAGCTACTATAATCCGATCATGGCATACGGTATTGAGAATTTCCAGCCGGATGCCATTGCCGCCGGTGCTGACGGCGTCCTGGTGGTGGATCTGCCTTTGGAAGAATCTCCTGAATTGACATCTTTATGGAATCAAACGGACTTTTCCCTGATTAACCTGGTGGCACCTACCACACCCAAAGAAAGAATGGCAAAAATCGCCTCCGCATCATCCGGTTTTTTATACCTGGTTTCTAAAACCGGTGTAACCGGCAGCGACGGTCTTGATACTTCCGAAATCGAAACCCAGATGAATATTCTGCGGTCGGTGACAGACCTGCCCGTGTGTGTGGGATTCGGAATTTCAACTGCCGAAGATGTCGCAACTGTGGCATCCATGGCCGACGGTGTGGTGATCGGCAGCGCATTTGAACGGTTAATCGAAGAGAATATCAACAGCCCGGAGCTGGTTTCAATCATCGTGCAACAAACTGCTGAATATAAGGCTGCCACAAAACAGAATTAACAATTAATCATTTCGACCCCACACCTTTATATGCTAAGATAGGCCCCTCTTCCTTATGAAGAGGGGCTTTTTTGATTGATGCTGACTGCTATAATTTTGTACCCGTTCACGGGGTCAAATGTTTTAATCTTTCGCAAACCATTGACCTGTAAGCGTTTACAGGGTGCTGCAGATGCGAGGCGCCGGGTACGAAGACGTACTTGTCGTACTTCAAGTGCCCGGGAACAAAGCAGATGCGGTGCCCTGTAAACGCTTACATAATTTTATCTTCACAACTCAGATGAACCTCAAATCGAGATATGGAGACGGCAAATGAGAATAAAATCAACAAATTTATTTTTTTACGTTTTAATTCTATCTCTTCTTTTTGGAAACAATGCCACAGCCAAAGACGGCACCAGGTGCGATGAACAAACGTTTACCCTGTCCACCAAAGAAATCATGGCCGATGTAGCCGGTCCTCCTGAAATTTTCCCCAAATACACGACCCAGCTGATCAATCTGGCCAACCAGAATTCCCAGGCGACCCGCCCGTTTTATGTGGGGCAGATGTCGGATCTGATTCAGGAATTTCCAGGGAACTCCTATGATCAATGGGTGCAGTGGTATATTGCAAAATATCCGAATGCCGTTGAGCAGGCCACAGATAAAACCTGGACCATGATTTGCAAAATGCAGCAGGCCATGGCGGGAATTGACAGAGATATGCTCAGGCAGTGGATGCAGGAGTTGATTTTAACCAAAACATATGCCGGACTTTGCTTTCAGGAATCCATCTTAAAAGCTATTGCCGTAAACGAAAAAACCACCTATCGGCTGGCCCGGCCGGATGAAGAATCAAAAGGCATTGACGGATTTATCGGAACGGAACCGGTTTCCATCAAACCGGTATCATATCAGTCAAAAAAATCCTTACCGGAAACAATCCATACAAAAATCATTTATTATGAAAAAGTTCGCGGCGGGATCAAGGTCCGTTACCCCAAAAATACTGATTCTTAGGCCCAAGGCCCTGCTTTGGGTCACCACTGGAAAAGGCGATATCCATCGATAATTGACCGGGCAGAGAATTCAGGATCCGGTTTTCGTGACGTCGCCCAGATCTCGTTCGGCTCCTTGTTTTAGCTTGCAAAATTCCTTGCTCGTCACTATAAATTTCATGTTGATACACGTATGTTTTAATATCTCATTTTGTCGTTTAAATGGAGAATAAAATTCAATGAACAATTTCTTATCAGCCGGCAGATTGGGTAACCAATGCTTGCTGCTGTTGATTTTCCTGTTGATCGGGGGCTGCAGCGGCGGGGGTGGCGGAAACGATTCAGACAGCACTGTGACCGGCGCAGACTGGACATATATGGTCTATATGGGCGCGGACAACAACCTGTCCACAGCCGGGGTGTTTGATCTCAATGAAATGGAGGCGGCCGGATCGGATGAAAAAGTCAATGTCGTGCTTCAGGCAGAGTTCAGTTCGTTTTATACGGATTTTGCAGCCATCGGCCATGAAGGATATAAAGGGGAAACCCTGCGATTTATAGTTCACGATGACGGAAACCCAAATAACGTGAATTTCGGGGCCGGAAAATCCATCGGAAACGTGAACATGGGTTCCCCCGCTGCTCTGACGGGTTTTATCAAATGGGCGGCGACGACTTATCCGGCCGATCATTACGCTCTGGTAGTCTGGGACCACGGGGCCGGGTGGAAAAAATCCACTTTGTTTAAAGGTGCGGTGCAGGATGAAACCAGCGATTCTTTTATGAGTCTGCCGGATTTGGCCGGTGCTGTCCGAAACGCCGGGGTGCATCTGGATGTGATCAATTTCGATGCCTGCCTCATGGCCATGTACGAGGTGGCTTATGAATTTTTAGAACTTGCCGACTACATGGTGTTTTCCGAAGAAGTGGAACCCGGCGAAGGTGACCCCTATGACACAATCCTTCTGGCCCTTAAGAACCGGCCCGGCATGACGGGCCGTGAACTGGCTGAAACAATCGTTGAAAAGTATCATCAGTACTACAGCGACCCGGCCAACCGGGTGGAAAAAGTCACCAAGTCTGCGGTGGATATGTCAGTTTTACCGGACCTGCATACGGCCATGCTGAACCTTGCGGATGCGATTGTCACAGATTACAGTACGGTGTCCGGGGTAATCGCTCAGGCGCAGGCCAATGGACAGGGCTTTGAATACAAAACAAATCTGGATATCCACGATTTCAGCGGCCGGATCGCCAATGGACTGCCCGGAAGCGCTGCCCGCATTGCCGCCCTGGACGTGAGAGCGGCTGTTTCCAGGACCGTGGTCAGCAACCGAACCTTCGGGGATATGGTAGATGATGCCTTT
The DNA here is from genome assembly GCA_030145385.1 of Desulfococcaceae bacterium. GTDB lineage: Bacteria > Desulfobacterota > Desulfobacteria > Desulfobacterales > Desulfosalsimonadaceae > SURF-3. Next base: position 1,259 of record JAQYVU010000081.1, on the reverse strand, counting down.
GGTCTGGCAGTTTTTGTTCCGTCCCTGGGCCAGGTTTCGAGCGACGCTCTGTACAACGATCTCAGAGATTACAATAAACTGGCCTGCAACCAGACGCGGGCCACCGTTTGGTCGGAAGCAGTCGCGAAAATCGTGGCAGGCTCACAGGAAACCCTGCATCCCGGCGGTTTTTCATTTTATGTTTCCTGGGACACGGATGCGGATCTGGATCTCTATGTGTGGGAGCCGAATCTTGAAATTTATGCGCCGTGGATGGGCCAGACCACGCCCAATGGTTTTTTCTCCGGAGACTCCTATGATGCGGGTGAGTCAGTGGAATATTATGTTTCAAATGACTATGTTCAGCCCGGTGATTATGATGTGTTTGTGGAATATTTCAAGGATGGAAAGTCCGGAGCGGGAACGAATGTGATGTTCTATTATCTCGATCCGGATGTGGGAGACTGGCAGGAAATGGGACCGGTTTTTCTTGATTTGAGCAGCCCATACCTGGGCGATTTCAGCGACATCACGTCTTTAAATGACCTGAACGGCTTCAGCAATTACTGGTATGCCGGCGCCATTACCCGCGCAATGCCGGAACAAGGGACTGTGACGCTCAATGCGGGCCGCCGGAAGGTAACGTTTCATATGACGCCCAAAAAAAGGGCCCCCCAATTAAATGCGGAGGTATTGCGATGACATGGAAACAAACCGGCCTGTGGCTCATAGTCGCGGGAATTATTTTTTCAGGCATTGGTTCCTGCACAGCCCGTTCAGCGGCCCGGAATTCATCCGCCTCCGGCGAGACCGGTGTCCTGGGGATCATCCTGGCCGAACCGGTGCGGTTCGAATCCGTTACCGTCACGGTATCCTGCATGTTTCAGGGGTGGCGCGGACCATGCCCCACTGCCCCGCCGATTTCCCGAAGCGACTGGATGATCACGGATGCATCGGGATGCCTCTACGTGCACGGACCGGTTCCCCCCGGCCTGGATTCGGCAAAGCCCTCAGGAGAAAAGATTTCCGTAACCGGGGTGGTGCGTTTAAAAAAGGGGCTGCCGTATCTCGATGCAACGGCCGTTAAAAAATAAAAATCCTGACCCAGAAGTTCCAGGCATTGGGTTAAGCCCGAAGGCATGGTCTACTAAATTGATGATACCAATACTCAATTTTCATAATCCTAATCATCATCATAATCTTAATCCGTCTTTTGATGAAAGACTTTCGCCCAAAAGATTATGATTAAGAGAAAGATTACGATTAAGAATTTAACCGAA